>NZ_JAJDKB010000026.1:0-36666 GCF_020589955.1 Faecalibacillus sp. TM498 | reverse complement strand
CTTCTTCACTGAAAAGGTCTTCCCCTAAGATCTTTTCTAAAAGGTCGACTCCTTCGACCATTGATTTCGCCGTTTTTTCTTCTTGATAGACGATAAACATGAAAGAATAGTCTAAAAATTTAAATGTTTGCATGAAAGGACCTGTAGAACCATTATTGTAGACCGTATCCATTTCAACAACGCTTAGATTTTTATTTTCTGCTGTATAATTAATAAAGTCATCGTATGTACGACCATTCAAATACTTTTTATCTTCTCTTTTTTTATATTTATTAGAAGCCTTTTTGGTTATTTTTCTTTTTGTTTTGATTCTAAGATCGATATCGAGAAGTCCAAATTCTCTAAAGATACCATTTTCAATATAGTTGTAGAGCGTTTTTTCAGAAATATTCAATTCAGGATGATTGGTAACGATCTGATAGGGAGAATGCCCGGCTTTAATAAGCGGAACGATAATATCAGCCATAGCTTTGCATTCTTCATATGACATATTGATACCAGTTCTAGAATCAACAAGGTCTTCTCTATATTTTTTATGAGAAAAATCAGCCTTGTATCTATACTTATCATAGCGACAATGCGTATATTTAGAACAGCCGTTACATGCACCAGGAGAACGATCACGACGATTGCAGGTGAAAGGTTTAAAATCAGCACAATTGTCACAGACATGATTGTGAGAACAGTTTTTCATATTGGCACAATTAATTTTATAAGAAGATTTGTGAACAAGTTCTCTATGTTTTTTGATTTCTTTACCAACAGTAGACTTGTCCTTGCCGATGGTAAGAGCGATAGCAGCTTTAGTAGAGCCGTTTTCGATACCTTTTTCAATGATGATTCTTTCTTGAACAGTAAGATGTAAATTTTTATTGTTAGAAGACATGATAATCTACCTTTCATGAAAATGGAAAACAGATATCAGGTAAATTATACAGGTGAAAGAGTAAATTCCACAAAAGAAGTGTAAAAGTAAGTTCAACTGTAAGAGTAAATTCAACTGGAAGCTTGTGAAAGACTAAAATCCACTTTGTCATATCTAAAGTGGAATTTAACTTTTCACTTTAGAACATGCAATTGTTAAATAACGGAAACTTGAATTTCCGTTATTTTTTTTGTACAATAAAAAAGGTGAGAAAAATGGTAAAAATTAAAAAAGCAGAATATATATTATCAGCCGCATGGAAAAGCCAATGGCCTGAAGAAAGCTTTCCAGAAATGTGTTTAGCTGGACGATCAAATGTTGGAAAAAGTAGTTTTATTAATGCGATGTTATCTAGAAATGGTCTTGCAAAAGTATCAAGTACGCCAGGTAAAACAAGAACTTTGAATTTCTTTAATGTCAATGATGCACTTTATTTTGTAGATGTTCCTGGATATGGATATGCCAAAGTTGCTAATAATGTCACAAAACAATTCGGTAAAACGATGGATGAATATATTAGTGAAAGACAAACTTTAAGAGGTTTTATTTTACTTGTAGATTATCGTCATAAACCAACAAAAGATGATGTGATGATGTATGAGTTTGTTAAACATCATGGTGTACCTGTCATTGTCGTTGCGACTAAAGAAGATAAACTTAAACGTAATGATTTAAAGAAAAATGAAAAATTAATTAAAGATACATTACATTTTGATCCAAGTGATACATTTATTCGTTTTTCAAGTTTAAAGAAAAAAGGAATTCAAGAAGCTTGGAATGCAATTTATGAATTGTGTGATTTAGATTTTGAGTAGGGAAACCTACTTTTTTTCATATCTGATGATTTATTGCATAGACTTTGTTAGGAGGATGACTATGCAAAAAATATTTTACGAAAAGGAAATTGATTTATTACATCAATTAAAGGAATTAGTTTCTTTAACGGTTGATGAATCTATCGACTATAAGATTGAAGATCATGGTGTTAGAGCAGTGGGGAGTCTTGCTATTAAAGGAGAATATATTAGTCAAGAAAAAAGACATTTTTTAGAAAATGTGGAATTAGATGTTTATGCGGATGATCAAAAGATTATAGATCGTCAAGATTTTCATTTAAAGGTTGAAGATTTTCATTATGATATTATTGATGGTAATTTGAAAATTAAAATTGAAGTTGGAGTGTATGGGGTTGAAGAAGGTGAAAATCGTTATATTCAACTTGATGAAGATCCTATTGATGAAATTGAAAAATTATCAAGGGATGTTGAGACTCAAACGATAAATGAACAAGTCGTTGCTGAGGCACCCGAAGAAATTCATGATGTTGAAAAGTTACAAGAAAAAATTTATGAAACGAAAGAAAAAGAAGAAAAGGTTGATGATGACGAGGATCTAGGTGTTTATTATTTATATGTCGTTTTACCAAATGATACGTATGCTTCAATAGCTAGACAATACCAGGTAGATGAAAAAATGATTAGAGACTATAATCAAGATCTAAATTTAGATGCAGGACAAATTCTTATTATTCCTTATGCTCCAAAAGATCATTCAAACAAAGTATGATTTAGACGTAATTGGACTGATTCAAATCAGTCCGCATGTCTATAAAGTGAAAACAGCTAATCATTTTTATTGTGTTAAGATTGTTGATGAAAAGAAACTAGAAGTTGCTTATCAACATCTTAATACCTTACATCTCCATCATTTTATTCATTTGATATTAAATAATGAACAACACTATTTTACACCTTTTCAAGATCGATATATCTATCTTATGCCTTATTTACAAGAAGATAATCATATAAAAAAAGGAATGAAAATAAAAACATATTATCAAATCCTAGCATATTTACACAATCATTCTTTTTTTATGCAACATGAAGAAGATGCTTTTTTTAAAAAGCAGTATGATGATCTTTTTTCTTTGATTCAACAAAGAAAAAATGATTATGAAGAATTAATGAGAGAATTTGAATTTAGAAAATTTAAATCTCCAGCAGGTTGGATGCTTGTTTTAAATTATTATCGTATCGTTCATTATTTAAATCAAGCACATTATTATTTAAGTCAATATCAAGAAATAATGAAAGGTAAAAATGAAATTAGACTTTCTTTAACGTATAATCATTTTAATAAGGAACATATTTTTGTTAGTGATGAAACACTTATTTCAATTGATCGAATGAAAATTAATTATTGTATTTATGATTTGATAGATATTTTTCAAAATCATGATGAACTCTATGATAGTTTACCGTTATTAGAATATTATTTAAAAGAAGTAAAGCTTTTAAAAGAAGAAAAAATCTTAATGCAATGTATTTTATCAATTGTTCCACAAGTTCAATTAAATTTACAAGAAGAAGTCAATATTTATCAAATGTCAAAATTAATTTGTTATTTAGATGGTTTACAAGAAATATTCAAAAAGTTAATGATTGACGAGAAATAGTCTATTTGATAGAATAGAACTGCAATGATTTGGAGGAGTAGTTCTTCTTTGTTTGATAGAGAGTCCCGTTTGCTGGAAAGGGATAAATGAAAAGAGTGAAGGTAGCCAAGGAGCATGTTAGATGAAATGAAGTAGTTTAACACGTAGAACTGCGTTAAAGTTTTAAGGTGCTAAGTTTTATGCTTAGAACTAAGGTGGTATCGCGATATAAGTCGTCCTTAGAGGGATGGCTTTTTTATTTTAAGGAGGAAAAAGATGAATTATTTTACAGAGTATTGGTATGTATGGATTATTTTTGCTATCATGTGTGTGTTCTTGTTTAGTTTTTATGGTAAAAAATTTAAACAATTAAAAGAAAAAAGAAAGCAATATGAAGAAAAATTAGCTCAAGAAAAAGATATGTTTTCTCATCTTACAAGTGATGTTTTTGATAAGATAGAACCAATTGATCTAACAAGAGCTGTTATTTTTCATATTAATGCGAAAGAAGATCGTCTATATGAAGATGATAACTATGATGGAAATATTATTCCTTATTTAACACATGAGGAATTATTGATTTATACAATGTACCAATTAGAATGTTCTTTAGAAGGGGGAAGAGGTTCAATCCATTCGTTTTTTATAACAGAACCTTATTGTAATTATCGACCTTATTATAAAGAAGCATTTGAAACAATGAAATGTTATGATATTGCTCATTTATTAGAAGAAGCTGAAAAATTAGCTATTTTAATTGAAAATGATCAAGAAGATGAAATTGATGAAACAAGTGAATACGCTACATACAATTTCTCTGATTTTACAAATGAATTTGTTTCTTTATTACGTTCTTCAGGAATTGGTGATAAATTAGGAGAATACATTAAAGAACATAAAGAAAGTTTTATTGAAAAGGATGATGAAAATGAAAAAAGAATTAGCGAGTAAATATGATCATAAAAGTGTTGAAAAAGGTAAATATCAACATTGGTTAGAAAAAGAATATTTTAAAGCAGGAGATGTTTCTAAAAAGCCTTATGCAATCGTTATTCCACCACCAAACGTTACAGGTAAACTTCATTTAGGACATGCTTGGGATACAACTTTACAAGATATGATTATTCGTTATAAAAGAATGCAAGGTTATGATGCTTTATGGCTTCCTGGTATGGACCATGCCGGAATTGCTACACAAGCTAAAGTAGAAGCAAGAATGAGAGAAGAAGGAATTTCTCGTTATGATTTAGGAAGAGAAGGTTTCTTAGAAAAAGCTTGGTCTTGGAAAGAAGAATATGCTTCTATTATTCGTGCTCAATGGGAAAAATTAGGTTTATCTTTAGATTATTCGAAAGAAAGATTTACTTTAGATGAAGGATTATCTCAAGCGGTTAAAGAAGTTTTCGTTCGTTTATATGAAAAAGGATATATTTATCAAGGTAAAAGAATTATTAACTGGGATCCTGTACAAAGAACAGCTTTAAGTAATATCGAAGTTATTCATAAAGAAATTGAAGGGGCAATGTATTATTTCAAATATAAAATTATAGATAGTGATCAAGAATTAGTCATTGCGACAACACGTCCTGAAACAATGTTTGCCGATCAAGCTATCTTTGTTCACCCTGATGATGAAAGATATAAAGATTTAGTTGGTAAATATGCAATCAACCCAGCTAATGGTGAAAAATTACCAATTATGGCTGATAGTTATATCGATATGGATTTTGGAACTGCGGTAATGAAATGTACACCTGCTCATGATCCAAATGACTTTGCTTTAGCTAAAAAATACAACTTAGACATGCCTATTTGTATGAATGATGATGGAACAATGAATGAACTTTGTCATAAATATCAAGGTATGGATCGTTTTGAATGTCGTAAACAATTAGTTGCTGATTTTGAAGCAGCGGGTATTGTTGATCATATTGAAAAACATTTACATCAAGTAGGTCACTCAGAAAGATCAGGAGCTATTGTTGAACCTTATTTATCAAAACAATGGTTCGTTAAGATGAAACCATTGGCTGAAGCTGCTTTAGCTAATCAAAAGAAAGATTCTAAAGTAAACTTTGTACCAGAAAGATTTGAAAAAACATTTACACAATGGATGGAAAATATCGAAGATTGGTGTATTTCACGTCAATTATGGTGGGGACATCAAGTACCAGCATGGTATCATAAAGAAACAGGTGAAGTTTATGTTGGAAAAACTGCACCAGAAGATACCGAAAACTGGACACAAGATGAAGATGTCTTAGATACTTGGTTCTCTAGTGCATTATGGCCATTTTCAACATTAGGTTGGCCTAATACAGAAGATCCTTTATTTAAAAGATACTTCCCAACAAATACTTTAGTTACAGGATATGATATTATTTTCTTCTGGGTAAGTCGTATGATTTTCCAATCATTAGAATTTACAGGTCAAAGACCATTTGAACATGTTTTGATTCATGGTTTAATTCGTGATGAACAAGGAAGAAAAATGTCTAAATCATTAGGTAATGGGGTTGACCCAATGGATGTTATCGATCAATACGGTGCTGATACATTAAGATTCTTCTTAACTACAAATTCAGCACCAGGTATGGATTTAAGATATATTCCTGAAAAACTAGAAGCATCATGGAATTTTATTAATAAAATTTGGAACTCAGCAAGATTCGTTTTAATGAATATTGATGGAGATTTAGAATATAAGGATTTAAAATTTGATCATTTAAATTTATGTGATAAATGGATTTTAAATCGTTTAAATAACGTAATTGAAGAAGTAGATGCCAACATGGATAAATTTGAATTCGTTAATGTTGGTAGCGAATTATATAAATTCATTTGGGATGATTTCTGTTCATGGTATATCGAACTTACAAAAGTTCATTTAAATAGTGATAATGAAGTTGAAAAACAAGCAAGTGCTCATACTCTTGTTTATGTATTAAATGCAATCGTTAGAATGTTACATCCATTCATGCCATTTGTAACTGAAGAAATTTATCAAGCAATTCCACATTTAGAAGAATCAATTTGTATTTCTAAATATCCAACAGTAAATCCTGATTTTAATGATGAAAACATCAACAAACAATTTACTTATTTAATGGATATTGTTAAAGGTGTTCGTGAAATTCGTGCAAACTATACAATTAAAAATGCAATCGAAGTGGAATACTCAATTGAAACAAAAGATGAAAACTTACAAGCTTTATTAGACCAATGTGTTCCTTACTTAAAGAAATTATGTAATGCAACTTGTGTTGGTTATAATCAAGAAGCTTCTAAAGATGTTGCGACAGCAATGATTCAAGGTGGTAATACATTGATCGTTGAACTTGGTTCTTATGTTGATAAAGAAGCAGAAAAACAAAAATTACAAGCTGAACTTCAAAAACTTGAAGGGGAAATTAAACGTTGTACAAATATGTTAAGTAATGAAAAATTTGTATCAAAAGCACCTCAAGCAAAAGTTGATAGTGAACGTCAAAAATTAGAAGATTATACATCTAAATATAATGCTGTTAAAGAAAAATTAGCAGCTATGTAAAATCAAGTTTGAAAAAACTTGATTTTTTTTAATTTTTAAAAGAAAAATACTCAAAAAATGTCTATATAAATAGTGAGGAAGTTAGTGGGTGTCTGTTCCTTAAATAAAAAAAGGAGGAAATGAAAATGCAAGAATTACAATTAACAAATCAAATGGAAATTATTGGTGGAGGAGTAGGAACATGGATTGTCTGTGTTGTTGTGGGAGCAGCCGTTTATAAAATGTTATATTCTTCTAGTGGTCGTATTTCAATTCCAAGACTTGTTTCTATTGAATGGAGATAATAGATGAAGGTACTTCGGTACCTTCATATTCTTTATTAATTTTCATAGACTAGAAAGAGGTGAGTCTATGAAAAAGAAAGGAATGCTTATTTTTACTTTTTTGATGCTTTTATGTAATACACTAACTATGTATTATGTAAATCGAGCACTTAAACAAGAAATCAATATCTATGTTGTCCAAGTAGGACGTTATAAAGAAAAAGCAAATGCTGAAAATACAATGAAACAAATAGAAGAATTAGGGTATAAGAGTTCTATGTATCAAGATCAAGAGTATGTTGTTATTACTGATATTTTTATAAAACAAAAAGAGGCACATCAACAAGCAAAAGAGATTGCTGAAAAAGGAAATACATGTGTGGTTAAAGAATATTTTATAGATGATCGTTATCAAGAGAAGATTGAAAAAAAAGAATATAATGCAATTTATCAATTTTTAAAAACAAATTGACAAGGAAGTCACTCTTTGATAGTATGCTTTCAGGGGGTGAAAACTTTGAACTTCAAAACAAAAGAAATGTGTTATTGCGCACTTATGGCATGTATGATGGCTATATTTTCGCAAATTAAAATTGATTTACCAGGATATGTACCAATTACATTACAAACCTTTATGGTTTGTTTAATTGCATTGATTGCTCCTTGTAAAGTAGCAGTTAGTGCATGTGTTGTTTATTTGTTGATGGGAGCGGTTGGTTTACCTGTTTTTGCTGGATTTCAAGGTGGTATGGGATCACTTTTAGGTTATAGTGGGGGATATATCTTTTCGTTTCCAATAATGGTCTATGTTATTTCAAAATTAAAAACAAGAGTTCCTATTGGTTTAGCATGTATTATTGGAAGTGTGATCTGCTATTTTATTGGAACACTGTGGTTTATGTTTGTGACGAAGATGAATTTAAGTGCTTCTTTAATGATGTGTGTTGTTCCTTTTATACCTGGAGATCTTATAAAAATAGTATTAGCCTATTGTTTAAGTAAAAAAATAAAAGTAAAGCTTTAAATGATGTTGAATTGTCCTCGCTTTGAAAGACCAAGAGAAAAAGCAATTTATAATGGGATTGAAACTTTATCGAATCAAGAATTAATTGCAGTAATTTTAAGAACAGGAAATAAAGAAATGTCTGTTTTAAATTTGGCTTCTTTATTATTAGAAGAAATAGGAGGGTTCCAAGCTTTAAAAGATGTAGACTATTATCAATTAACGAAGATCAAAGGTATTAAACAAGCAAAAGCAATTGAATTAATGGCAAGTATAGAACTTGCGAAAAGAATGCAAAAAGAAAATACAAAAAGATTTGTTATTAAAGAACCTCAAGATGGTTATGAATATATTAAACATAAATTGATGTTTGAAAAACAGGAAAAAGTCATTTTACTTTGTTTAAATAGCCGTTTAGAAATCATTCAAGAGAAATTATTATTTATAGGAAGTGGAGATGCTTCTATGTTAGAAACAAAAGAGGTATTTCAACATACACTTAGATGTGGTGCTAATCGAATTATTTTGATACATAATCATCCAAGTGGAAATCCTGCACCATCTGTAGAAGATGAACTAATAACGCAAAAGATTAAAGAAATGGCGGATTGTTTAGAAATAGAGTTCATAGATCATCTAATTGTTGGTAAGCATTGTTTTTATAGTTTTGCTTCAAAAAAAATCTATCAAAATAAAGAAGATTGATTTTTTTTAGTGAACTCTATATAATGAATGATACTAGAGGTGATTATATGAACAATCGTAGAAAAAAAAGAAATAAAAGAATTATGATTGGTGTTTTTGTCGTTGTTATTTTAGTATCAGTTATTGGTTTTTTTGTAGGGAGAAAACAATCCCGTTTAGAAAAGACATTAAGTAATTCTATTTCTATGATTGAATACTATATTATTAAAAAACCTATTTCTTTTGTAAATGATATCTTTAATGAATATAATGATTTAAAGGATGTTTATGATGAAAATAGAATTTTAAAAGAAAAGTTAGATTCTTATGTCAATATTGAATCTGAAAATGAAGTTTTACAATCAGAAATTAAAAAATTAAAGAAATTAACAGAAATGGATTATCTTCCAAATGATTATAAAACGAAGGCAGCTAGTGTACAAATACGTGATCAAACAAATTGGAATGATGAAATTACAATTGATGCTGGAAGTTTAAATAATGTTCAAGAAGGAATGGCAGTTTGTGATTCTAAAGGAATGATCGGTGTTGTTAGCCATGTAACGGAAATTAGTTCTACTGTTTTGTTACTTACAAGTGAAAATCCATCAAATCAAATTCCAGTAATGATTATTAATGGTGACCAAACGATTTATGGATTATTAAAAAATTATGATGTTAATAAGAAAGTTTTAAATATTACTTTACTTTCAGGAATTGATAAATTAGAAAAAAATGCGAAAGTTTATACTTCTGGTTTAGGTGGAGATGGAAAATGCCCTAAAGGAATTTATATTGGTAAAGCAAAAAAACTGGTAACTCAAAGTGATGGAACAACAATGACTTTAACTGTTAAAATGGCTGCGCAGTTTAAAGATTTATCTTATGTAAGTGTAGTAAAGAAGGTCAATGGTAATGAAGAATAAGCTTGTTAGATATTTAATTATCATGTTTATTTTCTTTGTTATCGACAGTATTTTACGTTTTTATTTACCATCTTCAATTTTGAAATTAAATTTGACAATTGTTCCTTATGTTGGTGTGATGATGTTTGATTTATTGACGAATACAATTGATGAAGATCATCGTTATATTTTTGCAGGAATTTGTGGAATTTATTTTAGTGTAATTTATGGAAATTCTATTTTTGTATATGTCTTATTGTTCTTTATGTATTCTTTTTTTGAAAAGCGTTATATGAAAAAAGCTGTTATGACTTATTTTGAGGCAATTGTCATCGTTGTTTTGACAATTTTTGTACAGGAGAGTGTGTTATATTCTTTAATGTGGATAACAAATACAACTCAATTAGTGATAACAACATTTCTAATTAAGAGACTACTACCAACATTACTATTCAATATTGTTATTTTTAATGGGGTGTATTTTATCCACGATAAATTAAAACTTGAAGGTGATATTGATGTGTATTTTAGTTAAGAATCTTAATGGACGTTTGATTTTTATAATGGATAATGAAGTCGATTTTGAAGTTTTATTAAATGAATTAAAAGGTCTTTTGGTGCAATCTTTCTTTAAAAAGAAGGATTATTACCCAAAGGCCTTTTTTGATTTGAAGGGTCGAATTTTGGAAAATGATGAGATATTACAATTTTTTGGTGTTCTTGTAGAATGTAAAAGTCTCTTGTTTGGTGGTTTTATAGAAGAAAAAACGGAGGAGAAAAAAGAATTAAGAATGATCGATGCTTCTATACATGCGGGAGAAAAAATAGAAATTTATGAAGATACATTAATTACAGGTAAAATCAATCCAGGAGCCATTGTTCAAGTGTATGCTAAATTATATGTCATGCAAGGTGTTTTTGGGATTATAGAAGCCCAAAGTGAAGAAGCTTGTATTTCCAGTCAAAGATTTAAGAATGCAACAATTCGCTTTTTTGGAAAATCTATACACCATTTTACAACTTTCGAAATGTCACTTGTTTATTATAAAGATAACGATATCGTTGTAGAAAAGGGGGATTACATACATGTCTAGAATCATTACTGTGACATCTGGAAAAGGTGGCGTGGGTAAAAGTAGTATCAGTGTTAATTTAGCAATTGCTTTGGCACATCAAAACTTAAAAGTATGTTTGATTGATGGAGATTTTGGTTTAAAGAATTTAGATGTTATGATGGGATTGGAAAATAGAGTTGTTTATGATTTAAATGATGTGATTTCTGGTAAATGTGAAATTCATCAGGTGTTGGTCAAAGATAAAAGAGAACAAACGCTTTATTTATTACCAGCGTGTAAAACGTTGTCTTTTCAAAATTTAGATGCATCGATCATGGCGGCACTGATTGATTATTTAAAAAATGATTTTGATTTTATTATTGTAGATTCACCAGCAGGAATTGAACAAGGGTTTACTTATGCCTCATCAATTGCTGATGAAGCAATTATTGTTGTTAATCTTGATCTTGCAACATTAAGAGATAATGACCGAGTGATTGGCCTATTGCTTAAAAAGGGGATACAGGATTTAAAGCTGATTATTAATAAAGTGAATTTAGATGATATTGAAGATGGCAAATCATTAACGATCGATGATGCTTTAGATATTTTATCCTTACCGCTTTTAGGAATTGTTTATGAAGATCATGAAATGATTGAAGCTAATAATAAAGGACGCCCTGTTTATTTGTTGAAGGGTCATCTTTTACATGATTGTTTTGATAATATCGCACATCGTTTGTTAGGACATAAAAGAGCTTTTGCTAAATGTAAAAGGAGAGGTTTATTAAGTCGTATCTTTTTGGGATGATTTCATATGATGTAATAGGTGATTATATGTCAGATTTGGATGATGTAAGAAAACGCATTGAAAAAAGGAAAAGACCACTTAATGATCATAATTTCAAAAAGCTTTATAATGGGATGGTACGTTTGATGGTTATGATGATTGTTGTTTTAGGTTCATTGATTGTTTTGAAAAATCCAGAACTTGAACAAAAAATATTTAATCAAAAATATTTACAACAATTGATTACCTTTGTTTCACAAAGTGTTTTAGATTTTTTACCAGAAGATGTTAAAGTAAGTCAAGAATTACAATATACCTTGATCAAGGATGACTATTATAAAGGAACAGGAAATCAGGTTCTTGCAATGAATAACGGTAAAGTGATTGATGTAAAAAAACAACAAGTGACTATTTTAGATGAAAATGGTACGGAAATTACTTTTTCTAAGTTAAAAGATATTCAAGTAAATAAATTTCAAAAAATAAAACAAGGGGATACAATTGCTTTGTATCAACAAAAGTTTAAAATGATATTTGAATATTTAGGAAAACAAATCACTTATCAAGAATATTTGGGGATGTAAAATGAAAATACATCCCCTTACTTATCTTTATTTACTCTTAGCCTTTATATCAGGTTCTTCTTATTATGTGGCTTTTTTATTTTTTTCTATTTTACATGAAATAGGTCATTATCTTGTGGCACTTTATTTTTCTTTTGAAATTGAAAAGATTATGATACTTCCTTTTGGGGCTTTTTTATCGTTAAAAGATTTAGGAAAACATTATGTTTATGAAGAAATAGGGATGCTTCTTTGTGGTCCATTTATTAATTTTATTTGTTTTATTTTTTTTCTTTTTATAAAAGAACCATTGTTAGCTAAAATCAATATTTATATTTTAATATTCAACTTACTTCCAGTTTATCCTTTGGATGGTTCAAAACTTTTATTATTATTTTTATCTTATTTCATAGATTATCAAAAAGCCATGCAAATACAAATAAAAGTTTCACTATTGTTTATTTGTATTTTATGGATTATTACGAAACAAATAGGGAGAAAAATTATTTTAGGATATTTATTTTATCAAGTTATTTTATATCTTAAAAATTATCGTTTGATTTATATGGAAACATTGATGAGTGATCATCTTAGTAAAAAAAGAGTGAAAATAAATAAACATCTTGAATATTTTCGACCTTATCAAAATATCTATCATTTTCATCAACGATTTTATGATTTTGACACAATAAAAATTTATTTGATAAAATCTAAGAAATCGCATTGACTTTAATTGGAATATTCAGTATAATGCACTTGTTGTAGACCTCTAGACTACAACCGCACATAAGAGGTATTAAATGCGTTTGCTGCCTTGGTTGGCGAGTCTTAGAAAAAAATTATAGGAGGTGCGGTATGTACGCAATTATCGAAACAGGTGGAAAACAATTAAAAGTTGAAGCTGGTGATGCAATTTTCGTAGAAAAATTAGAAGTTGAAGCAGGAGAAAAAGTTACTTTTGATAAAGTATTATTAGTTGGAGATGAAACTGTAACTATTGGTGCTCCTTACGTTGAAGGTGCTACTGTAGAAGCTACTGTAGAAAAACAAGGTAAAGAAAGAAAAGTAACTATTTATAAATATAACGCTAAAAAACATTACCACAAAAAACAAGGTCATAGACAACCTTATACAAAATTAATTGTTGATTCAATCAACGTTAAATAATGATTAAAGTTCAAATAAAAAGAAATAATAAATATATTACTCAAATTAAAATAAAAGGACATGCCCAGTTTGGTGAATATGGCAAAGATCTTGTGTGTGCTGGCGTAAGTGCTGTAGCTACAGGTATTTGCAATGCTCTTGCTAAAAAGGGATTTATAGAAGGAAAAAAGTGTGCAATTATTTTAAAAAATGGTAATATAATGATAGATGTGTATGAAAATGATGAAATAATGCAAGTGATACTAGAGACTCTTGTGATTAGTTTGGAATCATTTACAGAAGACTATCATCAATATATCAAGATAACCTATGAGGAGGAATAACATCATGATGTTTAAATTAGATTTACAATTATTCGCTTCTAAAAAAGGGGTTGGATCAACTAAAAACGGTCGTGACTCAAAATCAAAAAGATTAGGAGCTAAATTATCAGACGGACAATTCGCTACTGCTGGTTCTATTATTTATAGACAAAGAGGTACTAAAATTCATCCAGGTACTAACGTAGGAAAAGGTGGAGATGACACTTTATTCGCTATGTGTGATGGAATTGTTAAATTCGAAAGAATGGGAAAAGATAGAAAAAAAGTATCAGTTTACCCAGCTGCATAATGAAATCCCTGAAAAGGGATTTTTTTTTGAAAGAGAGGTGGAAGTATGCAATTTATCGATAAAGCTAAAATATATATTGAAGCTGGTAAAGGTGGAGATGGAACGGTGGCTTTTAGACGTGAAGCACATGTTCCAAAAGGTGGACCTGCCGGTGGAGACGGTGGAAAAGGTGGAAGCATTATTTTTGAAGCAACAACATCTTTATCAACGTTATTAGATTTAAAATATAAACGTGTTTATAAGGCACGTCCTGGTGGTAATGGGATGGCTAAAAAAATGCATGGTGCAGATGCAAGTGATTTAGTAATCAAGGTACCAGTGGGGACAGTTATTACGAATGAAGAAACTGGAAAAATTATGGCTGATTTAACAGAAGACAGACAACGTGTCGTTCTTGCTAAAGGTGGTCGTGGTGGAAGAGGAAATGCGCGTTTTGCAACTTCTCGAAATCCTGCACCACAAATTTGTGAAAGAGGAGAACCGGGAGAAAAATTTGATGTTTGCTGTGAGCTTAAATTATTAGCAGATGTTGGACTTGTAGGGTTCCCTTCAGTAGGTAAATCAACATTCTTATCTGTTGTTTCACGTGCAAGACCAGAAATTGCTGATTACCATTTTACGACTATTGTTCCTAATTTAGGAGTCGTTCAAGCAAAAGATGGTCGTAACTTTGTTATGGCTGACCTTCCAGGATTAATTGAAGGGGCAAGTCAAGGTAAAGGACTTGGTCATCAATTTTTAAGACATATTGAAAGATGTCGTGTTATTGTTCATATTATTGATATGGGTGGTATTGAAGGACGTGATCCTTATGAAGATTATTGTACAATTAATGAAGAACTTGGACAATATCAATATCGTTTATTAGAAAGACCACAAATTGTCGTAGCTAATAAAATGGATGAAGAAAATGCTGAAGAAAATTTAAAAGCTTTCAAAGAAAAAGTAGGAGAAGATGTTAAAGTATTCCCTATTTCAGCAATTATTCATGAAGGTGTTGATCAAGTATTATATGCTGTTGCAGATGCTTTAGAAACTGCGCCTAAGTTTGATATGGAAGAAGTAGAAGAAAATACAGTTGTTTATAATTATGAAGAAGAAGAGGCACCATTTGTTGTTCACAATTTAGGTAATGGTCAATGGACAATTACTGGTAAGAAGATTGAACGTCTTGTATCCATGACTTCTCTAGTAAGTGATGATGCAATTAAACGTTTATCTATTAAAATGCGTAATATGGGAATTGATGAAGCTCTTAGAAACGCAGGATGTCAAGATGGAGATGTTGTTTCTATTCTTGATTTTGAATTCGAATTCTATGATTAATGAATCAGGCTTTATGCCTGATTTTTTATTTTCAGTTAATAGATACTATGATATAATTGAGACAAATTTGACACAAATTTGAGACGAAATGATTCGTTTTTTATAATATAATAGTAATAGGAGAAATGTATGTATAGCTATATAAAAGGTTTGATTGTTGATATTCAAAGTGATCATATTGTTTTAGAAAATAATGGGATTGGTTATTTAATTTATGTGAGCAATCCTTATGCTTTTTCTAAAGGAAAAGAAGTGGTTGTTTATCTTTATCAACAAGTAAAAGAAGATGGTATTTTATTGTATGGATTTAATTTAAAAGAAGAAAAAGATTTATTTTTAAAATTGATTTCAGTTAAAGGAATTGGTTGTAAAAGTGCTTGTACAATGCTAGCAAGTGGAGATGTTGAAGGAATTTGTGAAGCTATTGAAAGTGGCAATATGACCTATTTAAAGAAAATACCAGGTATTGGACCTAAAGCAGCAGGACAAATTATTCTTGATTTACAAGGAAAAGTAACTGCTACAAAACAAACTGTCGTTAATCAAGAATTGGAAGAAGCTATGGAAGTATTAATTGCATTAGGTTATAAACAAAGTGAAGTAGATAAAGTTGTTAAGAAATTGACAGATGAAAATTTAGATACAAATGGTTATGTCAAAAAAGCATTAAGTTTAATTGTTAAATAGGAGGGAAAACATGAACGAGGTTTTAGATCCTGAAATTGTAGAAGATGATGAAAGTTCGCTTCGTCCAAGTGATTTTGATGAATATATTGGACAAACAAATCTTAAAGAAAATTTAAAAGTGTTTGTAGGGGCTGCAAAGCTTCGTGATGAGTCGTTAGATCACGTTTTACTTTATGGACCACCAGGTTTAGGAAAAACAACTATGTCAATGATCATTGCTCATGAAATGGGAACTCATATTAAAATTACAACAGGTCCAAGTATTGAAAAAACAGGGGATCTAGTAGCTATTTTAACAGCTCTTGAACCAGGTGATGTTTTATTTATTGATGAAATTCACCGTTTAAATAAAGTGGTAGAAGAAATTTTATATCCAGCGATGGAAGATTTTTGTGTTGATGTTGTTATCGGAAAAGAAGCATCTACAAGATCGGTAAGAATTGATTTACCACCTTTTACCCTTGTTGGGGCAACAACGAGAGCAGGTGATTTATCAGCACCATTAAGAGACCGTTTTGGTATTGTTTCAAAATTAGAATATTATAGTGAAGAAGAACTGACTCAAATTATTGATCGTACAAGTCGTGTGTATAATATTGTTATGGATGATGATGCTAAAAGGGAACTTGCAAGAAGAAGTCGTGGGACACCACGTATTGCAAATAGATTATTTAGAAGAGTTAGAGACTTTTCACAGTTTTATGGCGATGCAACAATTACAAGAGATAGAACAATTGAAGCATTAGAAAGATTAAAAGTAGACAATTTAGGATTAGATGATGTTGATCATAAGTATTTATTAGGAATCATTCATCGTTTTAAAGGAGGACCTGTAGGACTTGAAGCAATTGCTGCATCTATTGGGGAAGAACCACAAACTTTAGAAGATGTCAATGAACCTTATTTATTACAAATTGGTTTGATTAAAAGAACGCCAAGAGGACGTATAGCAACAGCTGAGGCTTATCGTCATTTAAATATTGAACAAGATTATGAATAGTTTTGAAAAGATAGGACTTATTGTCCTATTTTTTATTTCTCTCATTTATAGTTATGTAAAGCCAACAGCTATTGTTGAAAATATTCAAACCAAACAAAATATTATTATTTATGTAGAAGGAGAGTTTGAACAAAAACTCTCCTTTAAAACAAAACCAACAATTAATGATGTTTTAACAAAACTGCAAACAGATAACCATTATCAATTTAATGAAAATTATCAACTTACAAATGAAAGTAAACTTTATTTACCTCATGGTCAAAATCTGATTTCATTAAATCATGCTTCACTTGATGATTTAATGACATTAAAAGGAATAGGAGAAAAAACAGCCATAAAGATCGATGAGTATCGACAAAAAACACCATTTCAAACAATTGAAGATTTAATGAATATTCAAGGAATTGGTGAAAAGACATATCTTCGATTAAGGGAGTATTTATGTTTATAAAAGGAAAAGGTTTTTATCTAGCACTTCCTTTATTGGTGGTTGTTTTAGCTAAAATGTTACATCCTATTTTATATGTATTTCTTATTTTTTATTTTATTTTTATGTATTTAAAACATTTTAAAATACTATTGAGTGTAAGTTTACTGTTATCATTTCTCTTATTTCTCTTTTTTTATTTACCACAACCTTTAAATCAAAATGAAATTTCAGGGAAGGTCGTAAGTAAAGATGATCAAAGTATTGTTGTCAAGAGGGGATATCATAAAGTAAAGGTTTATGGAGAATTTAAAAATATCTCGTTGTTTGATGATATTTCTTTGATAGGAAAACCTTATAACTTCCATCAAATACAAAATGATTATGCGTTTAATTATCAATATTATTTATATAGTTTAAATATTTTTGATACTTTACAACTTGAAAAAATAAAAAGTAATCAACATCAAGATCATCTATATCATTATTTAGAAAAAAGAATCAAGACATCTTCCAAAGTAAAAAGTCTGTTATCTTTATTTATTTTAGGAACAAAAGATGAACAGATGAAAGAATATTATCAAAAGTTAACGCAACTCTCGATTGTTCATTTATTTGCTCTTTCGGGTATGCATCTTACAATTTTACAGAAATGGTTGATGAATTTTTTAAAATTCTTTTTTTCAAAAAAAGGACAAAAATGTATATCTCTTATATTGATTGGGGTTTACATGTTTAGTATTCCTTATAATATTTCTTATTTAAGAGCGTATCTAATGCTTTTTTTACCAATGATTTTTGGTAAATGGTTAAATCAGTTGGATATTTTTTCTTTTTTAACAGTTGGTATGTTAATGTATAATCCTTATTTGATTTATAATTTATCTTTTATTTTTTCTTATTTGATTTATTTTTTTATTTTACTTTTACAAAACCAAAAAGCAGGGAAATATTATTTATTTTTAGGTTCAATTCCCATTATTATTTCTATTCAACATGTTTTACCGGTGTTTTCTTTTTTGATAGGTATTCTTCTAATGCCTTATATAGAAATGATTTATAAAAGTATGCTTTATTATTTATTACTTGGAAAATATGTTTTACCTTTTTTATCTTTAGAATATGAATTGTTATTAAAAATGATTGCTTTTATTTATGATTTTTCTTTTACATTGCCTTTTAGTCAACCGACTTTATTTTTTATAGGTGTTTATTATTATCTTTATTTAAAAGGAATTTATAAATTGAATGTCAATAGAACAGTAACCCAAGAAGTATGTCTATTATTAAGTGTGTTACTTGCTTTTTATTTTTATCCTTATTACAACATGAAAGGACAAGTTGTGATGATTGATGTGGGCCAAGGGGATTGTTTTTTTATTCAACAGCCTTATGCCAGAGGAAATGTATTGATTGATACTGGGGGATTACAAAAGAGTGATCTTGCGACTTCTCGGTTGATTCCTTATTTACAAAGTCAGGGCGTTTTTTATTTGGATGCCGTTTTTATTTCACATGAAGACTATGATCATTGCGGAGCGTTAGCGTCTTTGAAAGAACATTTTAAAGTTAAAAATGTTTTCTATGATTTTAAAAAAAAGAAAATTGGCGATTTAGTTTTTAAAAATTTAGCTTTAGATAAATATTATACAAATTCAAATGATCGCTCTTCTATTATTTACGTGACTATCAACCATTTAAATTATTTATTTACAGGTGATATTTCTAAAGAGGTAGAAAGTGATTTATATCAGACATATCATCATTTAGATGTCGACGTTTTAAAAGTGGCACATCATGGAAGTAGCAGTTCTTCAAGTGAAGATTTGTTTAAAATGATTGATCCTAAAGTAGCGCTTATTTCTGTAGGAAAGAATAATCGTTATAGACATCCATCTTATTTAACATTAAAAAGATTAGAAGCATATGGGGTGAAAATTTATCGCAGTGATCTTCAAGGAATGGTTAAGATTGTTTATTATGTAGGTAAGAATTATGTCATGACTTCAAGTGGTTTTTAGTTTATAATAGCTATGGTGATGATATGTTATATGTATTATATGGAACAGAGAGATTACTGATGGATCAACGTTTAGATAAGTTAAAAAAAGATCATCATTGTAATCAAGAACAGATGAATTATACAGTTTATGATGTTTCTAAAGAGGGAATGAAAGTTGTTTTAGAAGATGTAATGACACCTCCTTTTTTAAGTGATGAAAAAATGGTTGTTATTAAAAAAGCAGATTTTCTAACAACCAAAAAAATAAAAAAAGATAATCATGATATAGATTATTTTATGCAATGTTTACCTTATTTAGATAAAACAGTGCATCTTGTTATTTTTAATGATGAAAAGAATTTTGATGAAAGAAAAAAAGTTGTCAAGATGTTAAGAAAAGAAGCACAGTTTTATGAAATCAATCCTTTAAATTATTATAAAGTTTCTGATACAGCAAGACAGGCTGTTAAAAAAAGAAATTGTACTATTGATGATGATGCTTTAGAGTTACTTTTAAGTAGAAAAGGAACAAATTTAATGGATATTGCTAGTGAAGTAGAAAAGCTTTGTTTATATACACAGCATATTGATATTCATTGTGTTGAAGAACTTGTCAATCGTCCCTTAGATGAAAATGTTTTTGATTTAACAACAGCTATTTTAAGTAAAGATAAACACAAGATGATGTCTATTTATAAAGATTTAATGACAATTAATGAAGAACCAGTTAAATTGATTGTTTTGGTAGCTAATTCTATGCGTTTGATTTATCAAGTAAAATTATTAGATAGAAAAGGGTATACTGATCAAGAAATTGCTAAAATGTTGGCAGTTAATCCTTTTCGCTTAAAATATGTAAGAAAAGAAGGCCAATTTTTTCAAATAGATGAACTACTTAGATGTTTAAATGAATTATCTTTATTGGATGTTAAAATTAAGACGGGACAAATAGATAAAAAATTAGGCTTAGAATTATTTATGTTAAGAATATAGGAGAAATTATGGAATCATTAAGAGAATTGTTTAAGATAGGATTTGGACCATCCTCTTCACATACAATGGGTCCTCAAAGAGCAGCTTCTAAAATAAAAGAACAGTATCCAAATGCTTCACGTTTCGAAGTTGAATTATATGGGTCGCTTGCCTTAACTGGAAAAGGTCATTTAACAGATTATATTATTAAACAAACATTGGGCAAGCAAACGATTGTTCGTTTTAAAAGTGATCGTTTACCTTATCATCCAAATGGCATGAAATTTTACGTGTACCAAGATGAAAAAATTCTTGATACAATTACTGCTTATTCTATAGGTGGAGGAACTGTTGAATATGAAGGAAGTAAGTTGCAACAAACAAAACAAATCTATCCTCATAAAAATCTTAAAGAAATTATTCAATATATTGAAGACAATGGTATATCCTTCTATGATTATGTTTTAAATTATGAAGATGAACATTTTAAGGCCTACTTATTTGAAGTGTTAGATAGTATGTTTACCTGTGTACAAAATGGCTTACATCATGAAGGAGTGATTCCTGGAAGGTTACAACTAAAAAGAGTTGCTAAAAGTATGTATCAACAAGCAATCAATACGCGAAGAGAAAGTGATCGAGAAAGATTGCTTGTTTCAAGCTATGCTTATGCTGTTTCTGAGGAAAATGCCTGTGGTAATAAAATTGTTACTGCGCCAACATGTGGAGCAAGTGGAATTTTACCAGCCGTTTTATTTTATTGTTATAAACAATTAGAAATTCCCCGTAAAGAATTGATCAAAGCTTTAGCGGTTGCTGGTTTATTTGGAAATGTCATTAAACATAATGCGACAATTTCAGGGGCTGATGGCGGATGTCAAGCAGAAGTTGGCAGTGCTTGTGCAATGGCTGCAGCAGCCTATGGTTGGATTTTAGAACTTAATAATTCTTTAATTGAATATGCTGCAGAGATGGGGCTTGAACATAATTTAGGACTAACATGTGATCCGGTTGGTGGCTATGTTCAAATTCCTTGTATTGAAAGAAATGGTTTTGGTGCTTTACGTGCAATCGATGCAGCAAGTTATGCTAAACAATTAGGTTATTTAAGAAAGAACAAAGTTTCATTTGATTCAATTGTGAATGTTATGAAAGAAACTGGAAAAGATTTAAATAGTGCTTATAAGGAAACTTCTTTAGGTGGACTAGCAAAGGAATTTGGTTTAAAAGATGGAGACTAGAAGTTTATATGTACACATTCCTTTTTGTGAATCTATTTGTAGTTATTGTGATTTTTGCAAGGTCTATTATGATCAAAAACAAAGTGATCTCTATTTACAAAGATTAAATGAAGAATTATCACAAATAGAGCAACATCATTTAAAAACGATTTATATTGGAGGGGGAACCCCTAGTGCTTTAAATGATGAACAATTAGAAAAATTAATGTCAATGTTAAAACCCTATAGTTTAGAAGTGGAAGAATATTGTATGGAAGTTAATCCAGAGTCAATGGATTATTATAAGTTAAAGATTTTAAAAAAAGGTGGTATTAATCGTTTAAGTATTGGTGTACAAACGTTTCAAAATCATTTATTAAAAGAAATAGAGCGTCATCATAATACAATCCAAGTAAAAAATATTATTAAATATGCTAAAGAAATAGGTTTTGATAATATCTCAATTGATTTGATGTATGGTTTACCAAAACAAACAAAAGAAGATATTCAAAAGGATATAGAAGTTTTAAAATCTTTAGATTTGCAACATGTTTCTTATTATTCTTTGATTTTAGAAGAAGGAACGATTTTAAAATATAAAAATTATCAACCTTTAGATGAAGAAAACGAATATCAATTAACATTATTCATTGATCAAGAATTAGAAAAAATAGGTTTTGAAAAATATGAAATTTCTAATTATGCTAAACAAGGATATCAATCGAAACATAATCTTATGTATTGGTACTATAATAATTATTATGGAATAGGATTAGGTGCTTGTAGCAAAATTGATGGACAAATTATAGAACATAGTCGATCACTTACTAAATATTTAAATGGTGATTTTAAAACAACAACAATTGATGAAACAAAAGAAGAAACAATGTTTAATCAAATAATGATGTCACTTCGTTTAAAAGAAGGGCTAGATTTAAATAAATTTAAAGAAAGATATCAAGAAGATGCCCGTATTCTATATAAAGAAGCGATTACTAGAAATATAGAAAAGGGTAGATTGATGATTGAAAATGATTATTTAAAAGCAACTCAAGAAGGTCAGTATGTTTTAAATGATATATTAATTGATTTTATGTAAAGCGGTATACGGATAATAAATGGTTTATAATAAAACAAAGAGGTGATGAACATGAAGGCAATACCAACAGGGGTATATGATTATCGAGAATTGAAACAAGAAAATTATTATTCTGTTGATAAAACATTAATGATTAAAGATTTTCTAGAAAGAGGATCAGAAGTAACACTTGTTACAAGACCTAGAAGATTTGGAAAAACAATTAATATGTCAATGATGTCAGAATTCTTTGATATCACGAAAGATTCTAAAGAAATCTTTAAAGGTACTAAAATCATGGATACACCTTATGTAAGTGAAATAAATCAATATCCAACGATCTTTATCTCTTTTGCGGATGCAAAAAGAGATAAAGTAGCGGTTGTTTCCACAATAAAGATACAAATATTAAAGCAATGGAAAAAATATAAATATATCTTTAAAGGTTTAGATGAGTTTGATTTACCAATATATCAATCCCTATTAAAAATATTAACACAAACAGAAGATGGAAGTCTTGTAGGAATAAATGATGCGATAGCTTTTTTAATGGATAAATTACAAGATTACTATCATAAGGAAGTCATGGTCTTTATTGATGAATATGATACACCTTTTATAGAAGCACATACAAAAGGGTTCTATGAAGAAGTAAGAGGAGGATTATCAGGTTTGCTTCATAATTCTCTTAAAACATCGAACAGTTTAAAGTATGCCTTTATTACAGGTATTCAAAGAGTAGCTAAAGAAAATATCTTCAGTGATTTAAATAATCTTGTTGTTTGTGATGTAACGGATCAACGTTATGCTGCTTATTTTGGCTTTGACAGTGATGAAACAAAAGAATTACTAGAATACTATGGATTAGAATTAAATAATAAAGTCAAAGAGATGTATGATGGCTATCATATAGGCAATCGAGATATCTATAATCCATGGTCATTATTAAATTATGTTGATACAAAAGAATTGACATCTTATTGGGTCAATACTAGTGCCAACAGTATGATCAAGACAGCTTTGAAACAAGCAAACTATACATTTAAAAATCAATATGATAAACTCATTAAAGATGGTAAGTTAGATACCTATGTTTCAATGCAGACAAGTTTCTTTGAAGAAGCGGATAATTCAACTTTATGGGGCTTGTTTGTCAATGCAGGATATTTAACGGTTACTAAAGAAATAGATCTTTTAAAAGGTAAATATTGTATCGAAATACCAAATAAAGAAGTCAAACAGGAATTTATAAAACTGACAGAATATCAATTAGGATTAAGCAGTGGAACATTAGATACAGTAACTGAAAGTCTAGCCAAAGAAGATCAGGAAACTTTTTTAGAAAGCTATCAAGAAATCTTAATGGTACCAAGTTATCATGATTTACAGAAAGAAAACAGTTATCATATGATGATGCTAGGAATGTGTTTATGTTTAAATAAAGATTATGAGATCATTTCTAATAGAGAAGTAGGAAAAGGAAGAGATGATCTCATCTTAAAAGCCAAAGATGAAAAGAAAACATCATTCGTCTTAGAATTCAAATATCTAAAAGAAGATAAAAAAGATCTTGAAAAAGCATTAGATGAATTATCTAATAAAGCTATTCAACAAATCAAGGATAATAAATATGATTATGGATTAAAAGGAAAAGTCATTTATATTGGACTTGCCCATCATGGTAAAGATGTAAGTATTAAATGGGTTGAAAGTTAAGGGCCTCTGTTAAGTAGACAGAGGTTCTTTATTTTACGATTTTTTTTGATTTTTTAGCACCAAGTTATTGACAGTGCTAAAATAAAATGTATAATGTATTTAGCACAAGAGAAATAGGAGTGCTAAAGGTGGTGAACTTGATGTTAACAGCAAGACAAATGCTGATATTTAAATGTATAGTTGAAGAGTTTATTGAAAATGCTGAACCGGTTGGATCCAAGGCATTGATGGTAAAATATCAACTTCCTTATTCAAGTGCAACGATTCGTAATGAAATGAATTTTCTAGAAAATTATGGTTATCTAGAAAAAACACATATTTCTTCTGGAAGAGTACCTTCTAAAGAAGGCTATCGTTTCTATGTTCATAATTTAGGAAAAGTTGATTTGGATGAAGGAACAAAAAATCAAGTTGCTACAATTATTAATAAGCATCGTCGAAATTTAAATGAGATGGTGCATGAAAGTTGTAACATGTTGAGTGAATTAACTCATCTTACAAGTGTTGCATTAGGAAATGCTTCAGATGATATGTTGCAACGCATCTCTGTTGTTCCTTTGGATGATGGACGTGTAACAGCAATTATCATTACAAGTCAAGGTCATGTTGAAAATAAAGTTTTCCAATTTTCAAGTGATGTAGAAATGGAAGATTTATTAAGTTGTGTTAATGTGATGAATGAATTATTGATAGGAACACCTATCAGTGAAGTGGCATTTCGTTTAGAACGAGATGTTCGACCAATTCTTACAACGCAAGTGAAGCAACATGAAGAATTATTTAATGCGTTTTTGGAAGCGTTCGTTAAATTTGCTTCAAATAGTGTTTATTTTTCTGGAAAAGAAAATATTCTCTATCAACCAGAATTTAATGATGTGGATAAATTAAGAAGACTTGTAAGTGCTTTTGAAAATTCAAAAGTGTGGAAAACTCTACCATTATCGAGTGAGGATGGTATTCAAATCAATATTGGAAATGAAACACCTCTAGGAAAAATGAATGATGTTTCAGTAATCTCTGCTTCATTTAAAACAGGGGAAACATCAAAAGGTTCTATTTCGGTAATTGGTCCAACAAGAATGCCTTATGAAAAAGTAGTGGCATTAGTAGAGTATATATCTGAAAATATTGAAAAGGCTTGTTTAGAAGATAAACAAGATGAGAAATAGAGGTGAACAAATTGGCTGAGGAAACTAAAGTTGAAAAAGAAGTAACTGAAGAAGTTGAAGAAAACAAAGAAGCTGAGGCTGAAGTTGTTGAAGAAGAAAAAGTTGATCAAGAAGATCAAATTAAAATTCTTCAAGGTGAAGTTGATAAATGGAAAAATGATTATTATAAAGTGTTTGCGGATATGGAAAACATTAAAAGACGTATGCAAAATGAACATGCAAATAACTTAAAGTTCATGATGCAAGGTTTTATTGAACAAATGTTACCAATCGTTGATAACTTTGAAAGATCATTAGCAATTGAAAATCCAAGTGAAGAAGTGGCAAACTTCTTAAAAGGATATGAAATGATTTATAAACAAATCATGACATTATTAGAAAACCAAGGGGTTAAAGTGATTGAAGCTGAAGGTAAAGAATTTGATCCTAACTTCCATCAAGCAGTAATGACTGTAAGTGATGAAAACTTTAAACCTGGTATGGTTGTTGAAGAGTTACAAAAAGGTTATATGTTAAAAGATCGCGTTATTCGTGCATCTTTAGTAAAAGTAAGTGAATAAAATAGGAGGATTTATATTATGGCAAAAATTATTGGTATTGACTTAGGAACTACAAACTCATGTGTAAGTGTGTTAGAAAACAATGAAGTAAAAGTAATTGCAAACCCAGAAGGAAATCGTACAACTCCTTCAGTTGTATCTTTCAAAAATGGTGAAATTATTGTTGGGGAAGCTGCAAAAAGACAAGCAGTAACAAACCCTGATACAGTAATGTCAGTTAAACGTTATATGGGTACTGATCATAAAGAAAACGTAAATGGTAAATCTTATACACCACAAGAAATTTCAGCAATGATCTTACAAAACTTAAAAGCAACTGCTGAAGCTTATTTAGGTGAAACAGTAACAAAAGCAGTTATCACTGTACCTGCATATTTCAATGATGCTCAAAGACAAGCAACAAAAGATGCTGGTAAAATCGCTGGTTTAGATGTTGAACGTATCATCAACGAACCAACTGCTGCAGCATTAGCATTCGGTCTTGATAAATTAGACCAAGAACAAAAAGTATTAGTTTATGACTTAGGTGGTGGTACTTTCGACGTATCTATCTTAGACTTAGCTGATGGTACATTTGAAGTATTAGCTACTGCTGGTAACAATAAATTAGGTGGGGATGATTTCGATAAGAAAATCATGGACTACATCGTAGATGAATTCAAAAAAGAAAACGGAATTGATTTATCTAACGATAAAATGGCAATGCAACGTATTAAAGAAGCTGCAGAAAAAGCTAAAAAAGACTTATCTGGTGTAATGCAAACTCAAATTTCATTACCATTCATCTCAGCTGGTGCTGCTGGACCATTACACTTAGAATTATCATTAACAAGAGCTAAATTTGATGAAATTACAAGAGACTTAGTTGTAGCTACTGAAGGACCAGTTAGACAAGCATTAAGTGATGCTGGAATGCAACCAAGTGAAATCGATCAAGTATTATTAGTTGGTGGATCTACTCGTATTCCTGCTGTTCAAGAATCTGTTAAACGTTTACTTGGAAAAGAACCTAACAAATCAGTAAACCCAGATGAAGTTGTATCTATGGGTGCTGCTATCCAAGGTGGAGTTATCGCTGGTGACGTTAAAGATGTCTTATTATTAGATGTTACACCACTTTCATTAGGTATCGAAACAATGGGTGGAGTTATGACAGTATTGATTGAAAGAAATACTACAATTCCAACTACTAAATCACAAGTATTCTCTACTGCTGCTGATAATCAACCAGCTGTTGATATCAACGTATTACAAGGTGAAAGATCAATGGCTAGAGATAATAAACAATTAGGTTTATTCAAACTAGATGGTATCGAACCAGCTCCAAGAGGAGTACCTCAAATCGAAGTTACTTTCTCAATTGACGTTAACGGTATCGTAAATGTTAAAGCTAAAGATTTAAAAACTCAAAAAGAACAATCAATCGTTATTCAAAACTCTACAGGATTATCTGATGAAGAAATCGATCGTATGGTAAAAGAAGCTGAAGCTAATAAAGCTGAAGATGAAAAGAAACGTAAAGATATCGAAACAAGAAATAAAGCTGAACAAATGATCAATGAAATTGATAAAGCTTTAGCTGAACAAGGTGATAAGATTGATGCTAATCAAAAACAACAAGCAGAACAATTAAAAACTGAATTAAAAACTGCTTTAGATAACAATGATATGGCTACTCTTGAAGCTAAAATGTCAGAATTAGAACAAATGGCTCAACAAATGGCATCATATGCTTATCAACAACAACAAGCAAACCCTAATGGTGGTGCTGGACAAACAACATCAAATAACAATGATGATAATGTTGTTGATGCTGATTTCGAAGAAAAGAACTAATTACTTAAAAAACCAAGGTTCTTCCTTGGTTTTTTAAAAGTATTATAGAAAGGATGATTTTATGGCAAGTAAAAGAGATTTTTATGAAGTCTTAGGGATTTCAAAAACAGCAAACGCTGATGAAATAAAACGTGCATACCGTAAAAAAGCAAAACAATATCATCCCGATATCTGTAAAGAACCTGATGCAGAAGAAAAATTTAAAGAAGTTCAAGAAGCTTACGAAGTTTTATCTGATGATAATAAAAGAGCGGCTTATGATCGTTATGGACATGCAGCCTTTGAACAAGGTGCAGGTGGTGCTGGAGCCGGTGGCTTTGGTGGATTTGGTTTTGAAGATGTCGATTTAGGAGATATTTTTGGATCATTCTTTGGTGGCGGGGGAAGTCGTCGTCAAAGACAAAATGGACCACGTCGTGGTGATGATCATTTAATGCGTCTAGAAATTGATTTCATGGATGCAATTAATGGTGTTAAAAAAGATATTAAAGTAACTTATGATGCAGAATGTCCTCATTGTCATGGTAGTGGTGCAAAAACACCAAACGATGTACAAACATGTTCGCATTGTAATGGTACAGGAACTGTTTCTAAACAACAACAATCTCCATTTGGTACATTTGTAACACAAACAACATGTCCACATTGTAATGGTACTGGTAAAGAAATTAAAGTTAAATGTCCTGACTGTCATGGTAAAGGATATATTACAAAAACAGTAACTGTTCAATTAGATATTCCTGCTGGTATAAATGATGGTCAACAATTACGTGTTGCTGGTAAAGGTGGAAGAGGATCTAATGGTGGATCTAATGGTGACTTATTTGTAGAAATCCGTGTAAGAAACAATACACACTTTATTCGTGAAGGACGTAATATTTATGTTACAATTCCTATTAGTTCAGTTGATGCAACTTTAGGATGTGAAGTAGATGTACCAACAGTACAAGGTGACGTGAAAGTTAAAATTCCTGCAGGAACACAATCTGGAACAACTTTAAGATTAAAAGGTAAAGGTGTTAAAGATTTAAGAGGAAATGGATACGGAGATCAAATGGTTAAGGTTGAAGTTAAAATTCCTACAAAACTTTCTAGTAAAGAAAAATCATTGTATGAACAATTACAAAAATTAAGTAAAAAAGAATCTATCTTTGAATCATTTAAGAAAGGATTTAAAAGATAGAATAGCGAGTAAATATAGTGGGGTGAGTTCAGTTTCATCTCACTTTTTTGGCTTTTATAGTTGTATTGATAACTGGATTTTTGGGATGAATACAGTTTTTAAGCGTTTATTAATGGATAAAAAATTTTTTGTAATTGTAGTAGTTTGTTATGTTTTTTATTAATTGTTAAAAAAATCACAAAAAGCGGGATAATATGTTAAATATTATTGAATATATATTTATATCATGATATGATTCTTATAGAAGTGAATGTGATGTTAGGTTTTTATAAAAAAATACGGTCATTTTATTTAAACCTAACCACTTTTTTTAGCGAGAAATGTAAGCGCTTAAACGGATGTTCGCAGTTTAAAAAGAAAATTAGGAAAGGGGTTAAATTAGTACTTAAATAATACGTAAAATACTGGTGAATGATTAATGTTGATGTTAAGGGGTATTATTTATAGTTTTATGACTCGCTTAAATAGGCATTCACAAATATAGCAGAATTACTATTCTATTATAATAATTTACTAATATTCTGTTATTGATAAAACAATTGATAATAATTAGCATAAATTAAAGTTTTAGATAAGGTTTTTGGTTTTATATACCTAATTTACATCATTAATAAAAACTAGTATATGTATTAATTTATTAATTTAAAGTGAGTAGAAAATGAAAGGAAAAGTATCGAAGAATAAGTTTCTTAAAGTAGTTTTACCGGCACTTTTGGTGGTTGCTATTATTTGTCAAGCAGTCGGTTTTCAGGCAGTTTTAGCTAAAGGCAATGTTGCAACAACATCTAGCGACAGTATTTCAAACCTTACAGATCAACAATTACAAGCATTAACAAATCCTATTCTTCAATCTTACAAAGCAGATAGTAGCCATAAAGTTTGGAAAATGACTGACGATAGTCGATTAGCTGTTTTAGCAAATCAAACTAATATCGAAAATGCAAGATTACAAGAAGTGGTAAAATTAGTAAATTCAGAATTTGTTGAAAAAGAAATTATTTCATCTCCGTTAGCAATGGTTTATGCTCAAGAAAAAGATGTGAGTTATGGAGATATTTTGATTGATATTGATCAAACAAGTTCAATTACTAGTAGCTCTAATAGTAAAGAAGCATATAAAATCACTATTGGAGAAAATGGAGTTCGTTTAACTGGTGCTAGTGAAAATGCTATTATGCACGGATTAAGAACAATCCAAAATTTGATTATTACTAACGATGGATTAGTTTACGGTGAAATCGTAGATTATCCAAATGTTGCAGAACGCAGAGTACATGTCGATTGTGCTAGAAAATATATTTCTAAAGATTGGTTTATTCGTCAAATTAGAGAAATGTCATATATGAAAATGAATGCTCTTCAAATTCATTTTTCTGAAAATATGGGATTTAGAATTGAATGTGAAACAGATCCATCTATCGTTTCTGATCAATATTTAACAAAGACAGAAGTGAGAGAAATATTAGCAGAAGCTAAAAAATATGGTATTAATGTTATTCCATCATTTGATAGTCCAGGTCATGTTGATCAAATTTTAAAAGCTCATCCAGAATATGGGCAAGTTAATACTAGTGGAAATCATTATAAATCTGGTTTAGATGTTACTAATCCTGAAGCTATTGCATATATTCGTAGTTTATATGATGAATATATGGATCTATTTGAAGGATGTACTGATTTCCATATTGGTGGCGATGAGTATATGGAGTTTGACCGTGCACCATTTACTACAGAATATAAGAGTGTATTAAATTCATATGCAGTTAAAAAATATGGTCAAGGATATATTTGGAAAGATGTAATTGCTGGATATATCAATGATTTAGCAGAATATGTACATAATCGTGGATTTACACCAAGAATTTGGAATGATGGTGTTTATTATGGTGAAAATTCTTATGAAGGTGCACAAAAAATAAAAATGCATGACTATATTGGAATTGATTTCTGGTCACAAATGTCATGGAATTCAAGTATTGCAAATTTACAAACATTCATTAATAAAGGCCATGATACAATTTACAATATCAATGCAAGCTTTTTCTATTATGTATTACGTAATAGTAAACCTACAGATGGCAGAGAACAACATTCATTTGATAACTTAAATGCAGATCGTAAAATCTATAATGAATGGTCACCTGGAAAATTCCAAGGAAATCCAGCTGTAAATGATGGTTCTGATTTTATCAAGGGTGCTTCATTGGCAATTTGGTGTGATAATCCAAATTTATGTAGTGAAGATGTAATTACTGAAGATATTGCTGATGAGTTACGTGCATTAGCTTCTAAATCATGGAATACAAGTAGTAATTCAATTACTGATTTTGATAGTTTCCAAGAAAATTATACTAAATTAGGTAATGTTGCTGGATTTGAAAAAGGATCTACATTACCAGATGTTGGGGAATTCTTAACAGCGGGTGATTTAGGTAAAATTACTATTCGTTTCGTAGATGAAAACAATCAAGAATTAAAACACGAAGTAATTAAATACGGAACAGTTGGTGAAAAATTTGAATTTAGTGCAGATCCTATTTATGGATATCGTGTAATTGATAATAAACCAATTACTGGTACTTATACTAAAGAAGGTGCTGTTTATGTATTTACTTATGAATTATATACAGATAAAGCAGCTTTAAATAATGAAGTAACAAATGCATTAAAAGAAAAAGATTATATCAATGAAACATTTAGTGAATATAAAACAGCATTAATAGCTGCTAAAGCTATTAATGATAAAACTGATGCAACACAGGCAGAAGTAGATGAAGTATATGATGAACTTATCGATGCTAAAGCAAAAGCAGTTAAAATAGAATATTATTCATTATATGTACAAAGTACATATCCACTAAAACAAGATGATTATGTTGGTGGATATGAAGCATATAAACAAGCTGTAGATGCTGGTAAAGCATTATTATCTAGCGATACTTTAAATGCTGAGACTGCTAAAGGAGCTTATGAAGCAATTAAAACTGCTAAATCAAACTTAGTAAAACCTGATGGAAACATTCCAACAATTACCGCTACAGATAACTATTACGAAAAGAATCAATGGTATCCAACTAAAGAATATAGTTATGAAAAAATGTTAGATAACGATTTGAATACTAAGTGCTGGTTTGGACAAGAACAAGCAGCGGATAAAGAATTTAAATTTACTTTTCCTACAGCTGTCAACATGACAAGTGTTCAAGTTATTCAACCTTCTAATGTAGGTGCTGATGCTTTAAAAGGTGCAGATATTGAAGTTTCATTAGATGGTGAAACATGGACTAAAGTTGGATCAATTACGGAAAATGATTTAGATTACACAGCAACATTTGAAAAAACAGCAGTAAAATATGTCAGAGTCCGTTTAACTGTAGCTAAACCAGGTTATTGGTATCAAGTTTCTGAAGTAAAATTTGCTTATGAACAACCACAAGAAGATAACACTTTAAGAGATATGATTAATGAAGCTGAAGAATTAGATATAAGCGGTAAGTCTTCCGTTTTAGTGTCTAATATGGTTGATGCTTTAATCGCTGGTCAAAAGGAATATGTTAAAGGTACTACTGATACTACAACTGTAGAAACAAATTTAAGAAATGCTATCGATGCATTAAAAAATGCAGCTGATACTACTGATTTATCAAGATTAATAGAAGAAGTACAAAAATTAAACGAAGCTGATTATACAGTAGATTCATGGAATGATTTAAAAATTTCTTATAATAAGGCATTAAAAGTTTTAGAAAATAAAACTGCCACTCAAGAACAAGTTGATAAGGCTTATGATGATTTAGATAAGGCTATTAAAGGATTAATTGATGCTCCTATAGCAGCGGATAAAACAGAGTTATTAAAAATTATGGAAACAACTAAAGAATTAGTTGAAAAAGATTATACTCTTGAATCATGGAAAGTATTAAAAGATGCACTAGATGAAGCTAATAAGGTAGTGGCTGATGATAATGCTACTCAAGAACAAGTTGATAAGGCTTATGATGATTTAGATAAGGCTATTAAAGGATTAATTGATGCTCCTGTAATAGTAGATAAAAAAGAATTATCAAATGTTATTGAAACAACTAATGATTTTGTTGAAAAAGATTATACGGTAGATTCATGGAAAGCATTTAAAGAAGCATTAGATCATGCAAAAGATGTTTTACAAAATGAAAATACAACTCAAGATGAAGTTGATCAAGCTTTAGCATCTCTACAAGATGCCATTAAGAATTTAAAAACAGTTTCTCAAACTGGAAATAATGATCAACCAAATCAAAAACCAAATGATCAAATACAAACAAGTATTAAAAAAGAAGATGACAATAAAACATCATCAACAAAAAATAACTCTCATATAAAAACTGGTGATGATATGTCAGTTGTACCATATATTTTACTTATGGCAACAGCTGGGGGTTATATTGCACTTCAAAGAAGAAATAAAGAAGATTAAATAATAAAAGCTATATAACACATATAAATGTATGGCTATATAGTGATTTATGATTTAATAAAATGTGTTATAGACTTTTATAGTCAATTTGGAGTTAAAGATAAAAGACATCGGATTTATTGCTTTTAAGGTAATGATCGATGTCTTTTTTTTTGAAAATAAGATTTTGCTTTTGTTGTATTGTTTATACTTTCTACAGGTGTTTTGTTTTTTAATAAGTTGTTTATAAACAAAAAAACAGTACTATGTACTGTCTTCATCTATTATCCAGCTTTTCTTAATGTTCTTAACTCTTTAGCAGAAATTCTAACTTTTGTAGGTTTACCATCTACTAAAATAGTAGCTTTTTGTAAGTTAACATTCCATTTTCTTCTACTTGAGTTTAACGCATGAGAACGAGTGTTTCCTGATAATGGACCTCTACCACTGATTTGGCATTTTCTTGACATGTTCTTTCCCTCCTTTAGTAGTTGTTCTACGTACTGTGTTATATTAACATTATTTATAGTATAATGCAAACATTTTTTTACAAAAAAGCTTTTTTTATCAATATTTGTGATTATAAATACTTTATATAATGATAAAAATGAGTTAATTTGTATTTTTTTTTAATAATATGTGATATGATGGCTTGTGGTTGGAAAGATACTAAAAGAGTGATTATAATTTGTAAATATTATATTTTTAAGGTATAATAATGTTTGAACATGAAATCATTTTAAGGAGGATAACTTGATGATTGAAAAAAATACAAATTTAGGATTAGTAAATATTTCTTTAGATGTAGTTTCTACTGTAGCTGGTGGAGCTGCTACTGAATGTTATGGTGTAGTAGGTATGGCTAGCCAAAAGAAATTAAAAGATGGATTTTATGAATTATTAAAGAAAGAAAATTATTCTAAAGGAATTATTGCGAGTGATGGAGAAACTGGTTTAATTTTAGATTTATATATCATTTTAGGATATGGAATTAAAATTAATGAAATTTTAGTTGAAGTTCAAAAGAAAGTGAAATACGTTGTTGAATCAACATTAGATGTCAAAGTTGAGGCAGTTAATGTTTATGTTCAAGGACTTCGTAATATCGATTAGTGGAGGAAAAATATGCAAATACTTACAGGAAAGCTATTTAAAGAGATGGTTTTATGTGGTGCGAATACTCTTCATAATAATCATCCTGAAATAGATGCTTTAAACGTGTTCCCTGTACCTGATGGGGATACTGGAACAAACATGTCTATGACTTTTAATGCTGGAGCAGCAGAAATCAAAGATATGGATAGTGACAATATTTATGATATTGCTAAAAAATTATCTAAAGGTTTATTAATGGGAGCACGTGGTAACTCAGGTGTTATCTTATCACAAATCTTTAGAGGATTTGCAATGGGATTAGAAGGTCATGAAAGCGTTGATGCTGTTGCTTTTGCCAATGCTTGGAAAAGTGGGGCAGAAGTTGCTTATAAAGCTGTTATGAGACCTGTTGAAGGAACTATTTTAACTGTTATTAGAGAAGCAAGTGAAAAGATCGTTGAATATACTCAACCGGGTATGGAAATTGAAGATGTTTTCTCTTATTTTGTAAAAGAAGCAGAAAATTCATTAGAAAGAACACCTGAATTACTTCCAGTATTAAAAGAAGTAGGTGTTGTTGATAGTGGTGGAGCAGGTTTATTATTAGTTTTAACTGGATTTATGGCTGCTTTATCAGGTGATCGTGTTGATTTTGTTGATATTAAATCAGAAGGTCAAGTCAATGCTGGAACTGAATTAGAATCTGGTGAAGAAGGATATGGATACTGTACAGAATTTATTGTTCGTCTTGAACCTTCATTAATTGATAAATTCTCAGAAAACCAATTAAAGAAAGAATTAGAAAGAATTCCAGGAAACAGTATTGTCGTTGTACAAGATGAAGATATCGTTAAAGTACACGTACATACATTGAAACCAGGAGAAGCCTTAAACTTAGCGCAAAGATTTGGTGAATTTGTGAAGTTAAAAATTGAAAATATGCAAGAACAAGCAAATAACTTACAAAATGCTGCAGCAAGTCAAGGAAGTATTGTAGGTGTTGATGATAGCAAACCTCAAAAACGTGAAGCTAAAGAAACAGCTATTATTTCTGTTTGTGCTGGACAAGGTGTAGAAGATGCATTCTTAGAATTACATTGTGATTATGTTGTAAGTGGTGGACAAACAATGAATCCATCTACTGAAGATATGGTTGCAGCTGTTAAAGAAGTAAACGCTAAAAATGTTATTATCTTACCAAATAACTCTAATATTGTAATGACTGCTCAACAAACAGCTACAATCTTAGAAGGAGAAGTCAATGTTATTGTTATTCCAACAAAAACAATTCCTCAAGGATTATCAGCATGTGTTATGTATAATCCAGAAGTTTCATTAGAAGATAATATTGCTGAAATGGAAGATGCTGTTGCTAATGTTAAAACTGGACAAGTAACATTTGCGATTAAAGATACAAACATCGATGGTGTTGAAATTAAAGCAAATGACTACATGGCTTTAGTCGAAAAAGATATCGTTGCATGTAAACCAAATAAATTAGATGCTTTAAAAGTATGTTTAGAAAAACTAGTAGATGAAGATTCTGAATTAATTACTTTACTTGTTGGTGAAGATGTTGTTGATGAAGAAGTAGAAGAAATCGAAAGCTACATTGAAGATAACTTTGATGCAGAAGTAGATATTATCGAAGGAAAACAACCTGTTTATTCATTTATTATTGGTGTCGAATAAGTGTGCAGAAAAAACGTTGATAAATTCAACGTTTTTTTGCTAATTGAACTTTTATTTAACGTTTACGTATAGTCTTTGTGAATGTTTGAATCTTTTGGACAATTTAATTGTATTTTCTAAAGTAATTGTATAGTATTAAGAGCAAAAAAGTGACTGCATTTTATAGTCACTTTTTCATTTTGTGCCAGGCATGGCACTAATCCAGTTGGAGATAAACCAACAACAGGTATTTACCGCCAAGTGTAATGAACCACAAGTTGTTGTCAGTGATGGCAAGGATGGAGGAAGTGGTGTAGTGATTCTTTTGAGCGTACGAA
>NZ_JAJDKB010000025.1:0-37102 GCF_020589955.1 Faecalibacillus sp. TM498 | reverse complement strand
ATTATTAGAAGTCCATCCCCCTAAAGTTGTCCCCTAAAGTAGACCCCCAAAGTTGGGACCCCTAAATTATTTGAATAGCCAAGAAAAACATGTTTCAAAAATGGAAACATGTTTTTTTGTCTTGTCAAATTATTTTAATTGAAGACATGAAAGTATATTATTTTTTCGAGGACAAAAAAGAATAGAGAAGAGATTCAAAAATAATGAGAACTTGTCCAAAGAAAGCGTTTGGAACAAGATTATCATGATAAAAAGGATTATAGTGACCGATGATAATAGGTAAAGTGGAATACTGACTTATTTTTGATTTTTCATTACCTGTGAAAGTAATGATATCAATATGATTGTTTTTAGCTGTTTCAACGACTTCTTCAAGTCTTGTTGTAATTCCTGAATTGGAGATGACAATGAGAAAGGTTGAGTCTTGAAAACTAACATCCAACATTTCCATATGAACAACACTCATGGTACAAAAGCCATTAAGAGTTAATCTTTGTGAAATGTAATCAGCAATTGGAGCTGAAAATCCCATACCAAAAACAACGATTTTACTATTTTTATGTTTATTTAATAATTGAATAAAATGAGGTAAATAGTTTTCGTATTTTTGAGCAGGAGCATTATTATGAGTGTTGCTAGATAGATGATAAATCATATCACTATAACCACTAAATTCTAATTTATTACATAAACGATAGATGGCAGAAGTTGATGTAAAATTATCTTTTGCCATTTGTCTAATGGTAATATTTTTCAATTGTTTTTGATTTTTCTTAATATATTCCAATAAAGAGACTTCTAATTCATTTAAATCAAATTTATCTTTTAAATGATCAATATTCATAAGTTTCACCTCACAATAATTATGTCATAGAAAAAATAAAGGAGCAAGAAAAATGGCAAAAGCAATGTACGACCCTTGGTCAAAAATCGTTACAAAAAATGGCTATGCAGGAGATGAGGTTATTTCTGCTTTGCAAAAATCAATTAGACGTGCCAAAGAAGAAGATGCATGTATGTTTGCTTATGAAATGTATATTTCTTCACCACAATTATTAGAAAAAATGTGGAGACGTTTACTTACAATTTCAGTAGAAGATATTGGAATGGGAGACCCAATGGCTGCAGTTCTAGTCAATAATCTCTATCAAATGTCTAAAAACTTTGAATATGCAGATGGTGATCAACCAATGTATTTCATTCATGCAATTCGTTATTTATGTAGCTGTCAAAAAGATCGTTCAAGCGATTTATTAAAAAATATTTGTATTAAATCATTTGCGATGGGTAAATTCCCAGAAATTCCTGATGTTGCTTTAGATAAGCATACAGTAAGAGGAAAAGCAATGGGACGTGATTCTTTCCATTTCTTACATGAAGCAAGTAAAGTTATTCCACAAATGGAAGTAGATAATGATTATAAAGAACGTTATGCAAAAATTTTAGAAGAATACGATCCAGAAAATGTCGTAGATACAGCCTTTACATTTAATGGTTGGCAATTTTAATAGATAAATTATATTTTGAGGGGAATATAGAATGATAGAAAAATTAGAGAAGGTATTAGAGCCTGTTGCAAATAAGCTCGCACAACAGAGACACCTACAAGCAATTTCATCAGGAATGATGATGCCACTTGGATTAATCGTTATAGGATCATTATTTTTGATTGTTGCGAATCCACCAATTAATTTAGATTTAGTCGATTTACATACAGGAAACATCTTTTTAAAAGCTTTAATAGGTTGGAAACAATTTGCGGTTGCTAACTATGATGTACTTACATTACCATATAATTACACAATGGGATTGGTTGGCTTAATTTCTGCTTTTGGTATTGCTTATTGTTTAGCAGAAAGCTATCAAATGAAATCAGCTGTTTATGGAATTATTGCTATGTGTACTTTCTTAATGGTGTCAGCACCATTAAAAGATGGTGGTATTTCAACAAGTTATTTAGGAGCTGATGGATTATTTGTTGCCATTATTATTGCATTAGTTTCTGTGGAAATTTCGCGTTTTGTAAGTCAAAAACTTGTTATTTCCTTTCCAGGAAGTGTACCAAGTGCAGTTACTGATTTTGTAAATAGTTTGTTGCCACTTGCTGCAAACATTATTATTATATACGGTTTAAATGTTGCTTTGATGGCAGCTACAGGTAAAAACTTACCAAATTTTATTATGTCTATTTTAACACCAGCTATTTCAGGTGTAGATAATATTTGGATGTTTATGGGAATTTATTTATTTTCAAATATTTTATGGTTATTTGGAATTAATGGTTCTTCTATTGTTTTTCCAATTGTTTTTGCTTTATGTATCGCAAATACCGGAGTGAATGCTGAACTTGTTAATGCAGGAAAAGCACCAACAGCTATAATTAACTTACAAATGTTTAGATATGTATTGATAGGTGGGGCAGGAAATACATTAGGACTTGTTTTATTAATGTGTAAATCAAAATCAAAACATATTCGTTCAATCGGACGTTTAAGTGTATTGCCTGGTATATGTGGAATTAATGAACCAATTATTTTTGGAACACCAATCGTTCTAAATCCGATTTTATCAATTCCGTTTCTAATCATGCCATGTCTTTCGGCAGGTCTTGGTTATCTTGTTCAAAGTATGGGACTTGTTTCATTAGGTTATATTGTCGATCCATCATTTACACCATTCTTTGCACAAGGGTTCTTATCAGCATTGGATATTAGAAATGTTATTTTCATGTTCGTATTGATTGCTATTTCTGTGGTTGTGTACTATCCATTCTTTAAAGTATATGAAAAAAATACTTTAGAACATGAAGGTGAATAATGATGAGGTATAGGCTTAGGCTTATACCTTTTTTATTGAATTTACCTGTTTCTTCCTATATAATCATAGATAATATGAGGGGGACATATTATGATTATTAGTGGAAAAGAGATTTCAACAAAGATCAAGGATCAATTAAAAGAAGAAATTGAACAAATGAAAAATAAATATGATCGTTTACCAAAACTTGCGGTTATTTTAGTAGGGGAAAATCAAGCAAGTCAAGTATACGTTAGAAATAAAGAAAGAGGATGTTCTTATGTAGGAATGGATTCTTTAAAAATTACACATGATGCAACTTTTAGTGAAGAAGAACTTTTAAACGAAATCAAACAATTAAATGAAAACGAAACAGTTGATGGAATTTTAGTACAATTACCTTTACCAGATCATATTAATGAAGATAAAGTTTTAGAATCCATTGATCCATCAAAAGATGTAGATGGTTTTCATCCAGAAAATGTGGCTAAGTTATTTTTAGGACAAAGAAGTTTAGTACCATGTACACCTAAAGGAATGATGGTTTTATTAGATGAAATCAACTATGATTTAACAGGAAAAGAAGTTGTTGTTGTGGGAAGAAGTAACATTGTAGGAAAACCAGTAGCGCTTTTATGCTTACAAAAAAACGCTACTGTAACAATCGCTCATAGTAAAACAAAAAATTTAAAAGAAGTTTGTCAAAGAGCAGATGTTTTAATTGCAGCTGTTGGTCGTGCTAAAATGATCAATAGTGACTATGTTAAAGAAGGCGCTGTTGTTTTAGATGTTGGTATTAATCGTGATGAAAATAATAAACTTTGTGGAGATGTTGACTTTGAAGATGTGAAAGATAAAGTTTATGCAATTACTCCTGTTCCAGGAGGAATTGGACCAATGACGATTACAATGTTATTACAAAATACTTTAGAAGCATTTTATCATCATCAAGGAGAATAATTATGGATTATCAATTAAATGATATTGTAGAAATGAAGAAACAACATCCATGTAAAAAATCAAATCAATGGAAGATTGTAAGAATGGGTGCTGATATTAAAATTAAATGTTTAGGATGTAATGCCATTGTTATGTTTTCTAGACGTGATTTTGAAAAACGTTTAAAAAAAGTTGTAGAACATGTAGAGTAGTATTTATGAAATTTCATAAATACTCTTTTTTTTAGGAAGATTAAGAGCTTGATGATATAGTCATTTTTATTTAATAATTTGAATGATAAAAAGGAAAGGGGAAGAACTTGAAATGCTTCTTTTGAAAGAGAAAATAGAAATAATTAAATATGAACCAAAATATAAACAACAAGTACAAAATGTATGTATTTTTCAATCAACATCTAGATATAAAGATGATAATGCTAAAAAGGCAACATTAGCTTTATATTGATAAAGAAATATGCTTAATACTTAAAAATGATTTAGATGAGGTGTGTGGTTATATTTTATGTGCCAAGGATTTAAAGGTTTATGAAAAAAATGCATATCCTTATTATTTGACTTTAAAAGAATTAGATGAAGTAAAGGCAGAAAGATTTCCTAATGCTAATCGTGAACTAGAACGTTTTTATCCTGAATATCCAGCACATATTCATATTGATATATTAGAAGAATATACAGGTAATGGTGTGTGTTCAAAGTTAATGCAAGCTTTATTTGAAGTTTTAAAAGAAGAAAAAGTACCTGGGATATGTGTTTTAGTTGATACAAATAATAAACGTGCGGTTAGATTTTATGAAAAAATGGGATTTAAGGCATTTGAAGAAAATTCAGGCATTATGTTATGTAAGTTAGATTAATATAATAAATGAAAAAACCTGCCAAGCAGGCTTTTTTAATCTTAGATAAGATCAAGTTTTTCTAAAGCATAAGCAATACCATCATCTTCAATATCTTTTGTCACAAAATAAGCAATATCTTTCATAGCTTGTACACCATTAGCCATAACAATAGAATGTTTAACATAACGTAACATACTTTCATCATTGAAAGAATCTCCAAAGACATAACAATGCTCTAAATCGCTTTTAAAATCATCCGCAACAGTTTGAATACCTGTAGCTTTTGAGTGATTCTTTGGTACGATTTCCCACATTTCTTCACTACGTTCAATAATATCAAAATCTTGAGAAATATTATCTCTAAAGGCTTGGATATCATGATCAAACCAAATAGTAAATTTATCAAAGGAAAGATTTGGATCTTCACTTGTTGAAACATTGAAACCATTATTTGTATATCTTTCTTGAATTCCTTGAACAAAAGAATTTTTAATATGAGTATTAAAATAAACATGATCTTTTGATTCTAAAACAGCATCAATTTCATATTTTTTTATAAGAGATGCAATTTCTTTACATCTTTCTTTAGATAATTGATGATGATAGATTACTTGGTCATGATAAGTGATGTATGTTCCACATCCACAAATATAACCATCAGGGTTTAAATCATGAATCTCTTGATCGATTGTAGAAATAGGTCGACCTGTATTAATAAAAATGAGATGTCCATTTTCTTTAGCTTTTTTTAAAGCTTCTTTAGCACTTTGAGGAACAGTATGAGTCTTTTCACTCAATAATGTACCATCAATATCAAAAAATAATAATTTTCTATCTTTCATTTTTTTACTCCTTCGTAAGTATTATAACGAATAATCGAAAAAAAGGGTATTTTGTTTCTCGCTCTTTATAAAAAATTATGATAGAATGAACCAATAAAAAGGAATGATGATATGAGTTTAATAATAATTTTATTTATTGTAATGTTAGTAATCTTTAGTATTTTATGGGGAAATCGTACTTTTTCAGTAAAAACCTTAAATCAAATGATTTATCACATGGTGGTTCCATGTGATGGAACAGACGAAGGTATTTTTAAAGATTGGTTTTTAAATTGTGCACCACCAGCTTTTTTAACAACTTTAATAGGAGTATTTTTATTATATAAAACACCACTTGTTTTTTTATTTGATTACCAAGGTATTTGTATTACTATTTTAATTCTTGGAACATTGCTTTACGCCTTAATTAATTATCAAATTATTACGTATGTTTTTGATATGGTTAGAACATCTAAACTTTATGAAGAACATTATGTGGATCCTCAAAATGTTGAATTAGAATTTAAAGAAAAAAGAAATTTAATTCATATTTATTTAGAATCTGTAGAAAATACGTATCTTTCTAAAGAAGATGGCGGACAAGAAGAAAATAATTATATTAAAGAATTAGGTGAGCTAGCAAAAGAAAATATTAATTTTTCACATTCGAATAAAATAGGGGGTTCTTATACTATTGAAGGAACACAATGGACTATTGCTTCAATGGTTGCACAAGAAGCGGGAATTCCACTTTTATTTCCACTTTCTAAAGATAAATATAATGAAAATTCTTCATTTTTATCAGGATGTTATACATTGGGTGAAATATTAGAAAAACAAGGTTATCAAAATCGAATTTTAATGGGATCAGATGCTAACTTTGGTTGTACCTCTAATTTTTATAAACAACATGGAAATTTTAAAATAGAAGATACAACTTCTTTAAAGAAAGAAGGAAGACTTCCTCAAGATTATCATGTTTTTTGGGGATTTGAAGATAAAAAAGTCTTTGAATTCGCGAAAGAAGATTTAACAGAAATGGCTAAAAGTAATCAACCATTTTGTATGGAACTGGTGACAATTGATACTCATACACCAGATGGATATATTTGTGACGAGTGTAAACATGAATATGATAGTCAATACGCTAATGTTATTAGTTGTCAATCAAGACAAGTGGAAACTTTTGTAAGATGGTGTCAAAAACAAGAATGGTATGAAAATACAACAATTGTTATTACGGGTGATCATAAAAGTATGTCTGAAAAATTCTTTAAGCACTTAGATAAAAACTATTTACGTACTCCTTATAATTGTTTTATTAATAGTGCAATTGAACCTCTTCAACCTAAAAATAGAAAATTTGCTATCTTTGATTTTTATCCAACAATTCTTGCGAGTCTAGGAGTCAAGATTAAAGGTGAACATCTAGGATTAGGAACAAACTTATTTAGTGATGAAAAAACACTTTTAGAAAAATATGGGGTAAAGAAAATTAATAGTGAAGTCGCTAAATATTCTCAATTTTATCGTAAAATATTAATTAATAAACAAAAGAACGTGTAGGTGCACGTTCTTTTAAGATTGAAAATGTTTTTTCATTTCTTCTTTTTCTATACTAGATAAATCTAATAGGTCCATTGCTTTATCTAATGGTATTGCCATTTTTTCCAGTTAATTTTTCCTCCTATTATATAGACAATTTTTTGATCTTTTTCTTTTTATTTTTTAAAAAAAGTAAAAAAAAATAACGAAATAAAAATTTCGTTATATCAAATAAATGATCAATGCAATTAAAAAACCACAAAGAACATCACTTATAAAATGAACAGCACAAATGATTCTTGATAGCCCTACAATACATGCAATAATTAAAGCAATGATTCCTAAATGAATATTAATATTCAATAAGGCAAATGCAATCGCAAAAGCACTTACTGTATGACGACTAGGAAAAGATTCTCCTGTTTTATGACCTACAAGTGGTTCAATATTAAATGTCATACAAGGACGTGGACGATTATAGAGTTTTCTAATAAGTGTTACAATCAAAAAAGAACTTAATGGTTTAATGATTGTCAATAATAGCTTTGATGAATGATTAATAAATAATATGAGAAGTGTTAAAGCATAAAGTGCGGCTGTAAGATAAGGGGTTATTTTAGCTATTACAACGCATATTTTGTCTAAATGATGTTGACGGATGTAATTGAGATTGTTTTGATAAAATTTTTCCATTATTTTAAGATAAAGACTGTTTCTCCTTTATTAAGTGTCAGTATTTTTCTTTCAATTCTTGGATGTGAATATTTTTTTCTAACATAATTTAAAAGAATAGAAGAAGAATATCCATGAACAATTGTCACTTCTTTAACAAGAATTGAAGTTCCTTTTAAAAAATGATCTAGTTTTACTTTAGCTTCACTTTGACTACATCCGTGCAAATCTATTGTTGATAACATCCAATCACCTCTTTGCTATTATAAAATAAATTTAAATGAAAAAAAATGACAAAACGAAAATATTGCTTTTATGGGTATTTTTCATTACAATAAAGAGGTAAAAAAAGAGGAGTGAAAAAGATGGCATTAACAGCAGGTATTGTAGGATTACCAAATGTTGGTAAGTCAACATTATTTAACGCAATTACAAATGCACAAGTAGAAGCAGCAAACTATCCGTTTGCGACAATTGATCCAAATGTAGGTGTCGTAGAAGTACCAGACTATCGTTTAGATAAATTAACAGAAATGATTGAACCTAAAAAGACAGTTCCAACAACTTTTGAATTTACGGATATTGCAGGTCTTGTAAGAGGTGCAAGTAGAGGAGAAGGATTAGGTAATAAATTTTTAGGAAATATCAGAGAAACGGATGCAATTTGTGAGGTTGTAAGATGTTTTAGAGATAAGGATGTAACACATGTTGATGGTGATGTAGATCCTATTAGAGATATTGAAACAATTAATTTAGAATTGATCATGGCCGATTTAGAAACAGTTGAAAAACGTATTGGACGTTTAGAAAAGAAAGCTAAATCAGGTGATAAAGAAGCTAAAGCTGAAATGAGTGTTTTAGAAAAATTAAAACCAACATTAGAAGCAAATAAACCAGCAAGAAGTATTGAATTTGATAAAGAAGAAATGTTAATTGTCAAACAATATACTTTACTTACAATGAAACCATTAATCTATGTAGCTAACTTAGGTGAAGAAGATTTAGAAGATCCAATGCAAAATCCATATTATGTTCAAGTTTTAGAATTTGCGAAAGAAGAAGGTAGCGACGTTGTTCCTATTTGTGCAAAAATTGAAGCTGAATTAGTAGGAATGGATAAAGAAGAAAAAGCTATGTTTATGCAAGATTTAGGTATTGAAGAAAGTGGTCTTGATAAATTAATTAAAGAAGCTTATAGCTTATTAGGTCTTAGAACATATTTTACAGCTGGAGTACAAGAAGTAAGAGCATGGACATTTAAAGAAGGAATGACAGCTCCAGAAATGGCGGGTATCATTCATAGTGATTTCCAAAGAGGTTTTATTAAAGCAGAAACATATAGTTTTGATGATTTAGTGAAATATGGTAGTGAACATGCTTTAAAAGAAGCTGGAAAAATTAGACAAGAAGGTAAACAATATGTAGGTCAAGATGGAGACATCATGTTGTTTAAATTTAATGTATAATGAAAAAAGCAATTAGATATATCTTATTAACTGTCTGTGTTTGTGTATTTTGTTACTCAGCATATAATTTAATTAATATTTATTTGAATTATAAAAAAATAGATGATGATTATGGAGAATTAGCTAAAACTTATACGGAAGAAAAAGAAGAAAAGGAAAGCTATTTACAAATTAATTGGGATGAGCTTTTACAAAGAAATAAAGATGTGAAAGCGTGGATTCAAATTCCAAATACAAATGTGAATTATCCTGTTTTACAAGGTGAAACGAATGACACTTATATTCATAGTGATATAGATCATAATGAATTAAGTGCAGGTAGTATTTTTATCGCAAGTGAAAATGAAGATCCATTTAATGATTTTAATACGGTTATTTATGGTCATAATATGAAAAATGGTTCAATGTTTAATAATATTAAATCCTATACGGATCAAAGCTTTGCGGATGAACATCCTTATGTTTATATTTATTTACCTGATGGTACAGTAAGTCAATATAAAGTGGTTGTAGGACATATTATTTCAGAATCAAGTGTTTTATATAGTACACAAATTGTTGATACAGCTTCATTTGTACAAGAAATGGTAAAGACATCTTCTATTAAAGTAGATTTTGATCAATCTCAAGTACAATCGGTAATTACTTTATCTACTTGTACTTCTGCAGGAAGTGAAAGTGGTAAAAGAAATGTAGTACATGCGATTTTACAAAGAAAAGGGATTGATCCTGTAAAAGAAAAAATGGAAAACTAGAGAAATCTAGTTTTTTTGTTGTTAATTGTAAATGAGCTTGAATTGAATAAGTATGTCTGATGTGCTAAAATATTTGCATGTTAAGAGGGTGTTTTAATGGTTAAAAAAAAGAAAAGAAGTTTTATGTCTAAGTTGTTTTCTAGACGTATTTTATTATTAATACAATTTATCGTTTCTATCATTTTTTTAGGATGTATTTATATATTAAAGATGTTACCAATGAAATATTATTTGATTTTATGTGGTATTATTTTTTTGTTATGGATGTTAAGTTCATTGCTTATTAAATCAGGTATTAAAAAGAAAAAGCGAGAAAATAAATATGCTAGATTGATTTTTGGAAAGCTATTATCTTTAATACTTAGCATTGCTTTAGGATTTGTTTCGGTAATGGCTTTTAAAGGAAATAATTTTTTATCTAATATTACAGGTTCTTTTACACAAACAAGAGTTATTTGTATGTATGTAAAAAAAGAGAGTGCTATTAAAAGTTTAAGTGATGTAAAAGGTAATACAGAAATTGGAATTGCTAGTGAAAAAGGCTCAAAGAATATTACATCAGCAATTGCTAAAATAGAAAATAAAGCAAATAAAGATTTTCAAACAAAAGATTATAAAGATTATTCTTTATTAGGAGATGCTATCATGGATGAAGACATTGATGTTATTGTTGCTGATAATGCTTATATGGCTTTATTAGAAGCAAATCATGAAGGCATTGATGAAAATCTAAAGAGTTTATATAAAGTAGAAATTCAAGAAAAATTAAATTCTGTGACACAAGAAACAAATGTGACTAAAAATCCATTTATTGTTTATATGACAGGAATAGATACTTATGGGACAGTTTCAGCAATTTCAAGAGCTGATGTTAATCTTGCTGTCTGTGTTTCCCCAATTCAAAAACAAATATTAATTGTATCTATTCCTAGAGATACACAAATTACCTTGCATAAAAATGGAAAAATGGATAAATTAACGCATTCAGCTATGTATGGTATTAACGAGACAATTTCTTCTATAGAAGATTTCTTGGATTTAAAAGTGAATTATTATGCTAAGACAAACTTTAGTGGAATTACTAATATCATTGATGCTTTAGGTGGAGTAACAATTGATTCACCTTATGAATTTACAACATTACATGGTCACTATCATATTAATAAAGGAATTAATCAAATGGATGGAGATAAAGCTTTATGTTTTGTAAGAGAAAGATATGCTTTACCAAGTGGTGATTTTGATCGAGGAAGAAACCAACAAAGATTACTTAAAGCCATGATCAATAAAGCTGTTTCTCCTAAAATCATTACAAACTATTCAAATATTTTACAAGCAGTAGAAGGATGTTTTGAAACTAATATGTCATCTGAAGATATAAAATCACTTGTTCAAACGCAATTAGATGATATGTCTAAATGGAAAATGTACAATGTTCAACTTACGGGAGATCCAGAAATTTCATATAAAACATATTCTATGAAGGGTAAAAAATGTTATACAATGAAACCTAATAAAAAATCTTTGAACGGTATTATTAATGTTATTAATAAAATTGAAGATGGTAAAAGAATTACTGATCAAGATGTAAAAGGATTACAAGGTGCTTAACCTGTAATCCTTTTTAAATGACAACTCTTAATTTAAAATGGTGTTGATGAGTAGAAAATTGACAATTTCCATGGAGCTTTTCAACTGTATAAGCAATACTTTGAGTTCCAAAGCCATGATCTTTTTCTTTAGATATAGGAATACCATCTATAAAAATAGGTTCATTTAAGTAATTATTTTCAATCGAAATAAGTAGCTTACCACATTTTTCTTGCATATTTAATTCTATAAAACGTTCATTTTCTAATGGCATAACAGCTTTAAAAGCATTTTCTAAACCATTAGATAGAATAGAAGTTAAATCGATATCACTAATAGACAATTGTTGAGGAATATCTAAATGATAATGAAAATCAATATTTTTATCTTTCATTCTATTTTCATAAGATGTCATAATCATATTAACAGTATCATTTAAACAATATTTCTTTCTTACAGTTTGATCGATGGCATCAAATAAAGTATGAATATATTCGATAGCATGTTCATTTTGATTATTTTCAAGATCGTTTAGTATATTGTTTAAAAAATGACGCATATCATGTCTCATTAAAATAACCTTTTTTTCATTTTCTTCCATCAGTTTCATTTCTTTTTTTGATTGTGCTTGTTTCATATAAATAAGCTTATTGGTCGTTTCTATTTTTTGCTTTTCTTCATATTGTTTAAAATAAACGGTACAGAATACAAAATAACAGATACATAAAAGAAATGGTGTAAATTCTACAGTTGTTTTATTTCCAATATAAAGAAGCTTTGTATAAACGGTAGAAAGATAATCAAATATATAATAGAAAATTGGAATGATACCAAAAGAAATAAGTTCACGTGATTGTTTTTTTAATAATTGAGAAATAGGTAAATAAACAAATTTAATAATGAAAACAAAAGAAATAATGAGTGTTAAAGAATAGGTTATATTATCTATATTCTTAATAAAAGAGGAAACAAAGATTGTTGTCCAGTTACTTATTTGACAACATAAATAAGCACTTGTTATAGCAATTAAACTTGGAAATAATCGTTTTTTGAAAATTAAAACAAAAAATAATAAAAGTGGTAAATGGGTAATAAAAGGATATAAAGAAATAACAGCCGATAAATCTTTAGTAAAATAGAAAATACCTTGTAATACTAAATCAATATAAAAGAATAGAAAAAGACAAATGACATTCTTTTTATTGATTCTAATATCTAGAAATAGTGCAGAAACAAAGATACCGAATAATAAAGTTAAAGTATAACGAATAGATTCTAAAATAGTATAAATCATATGTTAATCACCTTCTTTAAACATATATTCAAAATAAGCTTCTTTAAAAGATTTAGCATAACTTCTTGCGATGGGAACTTTCTTGTGTGTTTTTGTTTCAATTTCTATAGAATTAAAATGATCAATAGCAGGCATATGAACTAAGTAACTTCGATGACATTTATAAAATGCATCATTTGTAGTTAATTCATTACTACAATGAACAAAAGTATCTAAAACTTCTAGACATTCACCATCATTTAAACAAAATAAAACTTTTTTATTTTGTGCTTCAACACATTCAATCAAATGATAATAAATTTTACGATATCCTTTATCTGTTTTAACAATAATAGATTCAGGTTCATAATGAAATGCTTGTTTACAATCATTTAAAAGAGAGCATAGTTTTTCATAAGTTGTAGGTTTTAAAAGATATCCACTTGCTTTAACATCATAAGATTCTAAGGCAAATTCAGGAGAAGAGGTTAAAAAAATAATTTTAACGACAGAATCATTTTTTCTAATTTCATGAGCTGTTTCCATACCATTTAATAAAGGCATTATAATATCTAATAAGATAACTTCGATATGACTTTTTTGATAACTATTAATTAAAGCATCCCCATGATTAAAAAGATAAATAGAAACATCTTCATGATGTTCCTTTCCCCATTTTTCTATCATTTCTTTAACTTGATTCATATATAAAAGATCATCATCACATATTGCTATATTCATATACATCACCTAATACTATTTTATCAAAATAAAAACACTTCTTATATACATTTCACACCCTAAAAACGACATTTCGCGCCAATTATAAAAAATAACAATTAAAAAAAGTAAAATAAAAGCATAGGAGGAAATGAATAATATTCAAAGAAAGGGGATAGGGAAAATGAAAATATATAAGAAAGTGATAGCATGTATACTGACATTAATGATGTTCTTTGCACAAATGCCAGTCAATGTATTTGCGGCTAATCAAAAGAATAATATACCACTTGATATTGTCTTGGTTTTAGATGTTTCAGGGAGTATGGAAGATCCTATAACTTCAACTGATAGTACTAAAAGGATTGCAATTTTAAAAGATTCAATTAATCAATTTATTGAGGGCTTTGCTGAAAATAATTCAAAGATAAATCAGGTAAATAAACAAAGTAGAATTTCGATTATTAAATTTGCTGGAGATAAATCAGATAAAGTAGGGAATGATACCTATACTGAAAATAGATATAAATATAATTATACGCAAATTATGAATGATTTCTTTACTGCCACAAATGAAAACAAAGAACAATTAAAAGATGTTGTAAACAGCATTAGTCCTGCAGGGGCAACACGTTCAGATTATGCAATGGAATTAGCGCTAAAACAAATTGAACAAAGTAAAAATGATGAAAGTAGAAAATATGCTAAAAGAATTGTTTTTTTTGTAACGGATGGTCAGCCGACGACTTTGAGTAATTTTGATGATGATGTCGCTAATAAAGCTATTACAACATCAAAGGAAATAAAAAAAGATGCAGAAGTTTATACATTTGGAATGTTTTCTTTAACTGATCCATCTATTACTGGACATGTAGGAAGTGGTAGTTGGTCAGATGCGGAAAAGTTTAATGCTTATATGCATGGAGTTTCTAGTAATTACTCAGATGCCCAAAGTTATAAAAACTTAGGAACTAGAGCAGAAAATAGTGCTTATTATATGGGAGCTAAAAGCTCAAATGAGGCTAAAGCAATATTTAATAGTGTTTTAAATAAATTATTAAGTATGACATATGCTGGCGCAGATTATACAAAAGTAACTGAAGCAAAGAAAAGAATACCAAGTGATCTAACTCTGTATACAGATGAAACAGTACAAGCATTAGAAGATGTATTAAAAGATGTAAAATATGACTTAGATATTACACAACAAGATACAGTTTATGGCTATGCAGATGCTATTAATAAAGCAATTAATCAATTAAAATATAAATCTGCAGATTATACAGAAGTAGATAAAGCTATTGAAAAAGCAAATAAACTTAATAAAGATAACTATAAAGATTTTTCAAAGGTAGAAGATGCTATTAAAACAGTTGTACGTAGTAAAAATATAACAGAACAAGATGAAGTAGATGCTATGGCAAAAGCCATCAATGATGCAATTGATGCATTAGTATTCCAATTAAAAATCAAATATGACTCTAATGGTGGAACAGGAACAATGACTAATCCAGCTATTGAATTAGATAAAGAATTTACTTTCCCAGAATGTGAATATGTTGCTCCAAATGGAAAACATTTTAAAGGCTGGCAAGTAGACAATACTGTTTATAAAGTAGGAGATAAAAGAGTATTTACTAAAGATGATCAAAATAAGGAAATTAAAGCAGTTTGGGAAGAACATACTTTTGATCAAAAATTAAAAGAAGTCAATGGAGTAAGTACTTTAAAAGACAAAGCAACATGTACAACAAATGCTATCTATTATAAAAGCTGTGCTTGTGGTCAAGTAAGTACTACAGAAACATTTGAAGATAAAGATACAAAATTAGGACATGAATATACAAAACAAATAAAAGATGCAAAATACTTAAAATCTCAAGGAAGTAACTGTCAAGAACATGATGCATATTGGTATGCATGTTCAAGATGTGATGTAAGTGCTAAAGATGATGAAAATGCACAAGATAAGTATTATGAATCTGCAGAAGTAGGAAATCATGTGTATGATCAAGAAGTTGAAAGTAGTGAATATTTAGCGACTCCAGCTACTTGTATGACACCTGCTAGATATTATAAGAGTTGTATTTGTGGAGCAAAAGGTACAGAAGCATTTGCAGCAACAGGTACTCATTTAGGACATGCTTATATAGAAGTTAAGAATCCACAATTTTTAAGAGAAAAAGCAACTAATTGTAAGGAACACGATACATATTGGTATGTATGTTCAAGATGTGGAAAAACCTCAAAAACAATCAATAAATATTATGAAGATAAGGATTCTAAAGGAGAACATATATCAAGTGATTGGATCATTGATCAACAACCAACAGTAGCTAAAGAAGGATCAAAACATAAAGAATGTACAGTATGTAAAGAAGTGTTAGAAACAGAAAAGATTGTTAAGTTAGAAAATGTGAAAACTGAAACAAAGAAAGAAGAAACAGCTTCTAAAAAAGAAACAAAAGTAGAAAGTAAAAAAGCTGTAACAACAGGAGATAATACAAATAGTATTGTACCAATGGCTTTACTAGGTATAAGCTTATTAGGAATTTACATTATTGTAATGAAAAAATATGTTCGTTAGAAAGTAAAAGAGAGAAGACTTGGTTCTTCTCTTTTTGTTATAATGGATAAGAGGTGATACATAATGCAGATAATAGTGATTATCTTTTTTGTAATTATATTATTCATAATTTTACTTTTAAGTTTATCAAATGGTGAAGATCAAAAAAGAATTGCAGGGAAAGAAGGAGAATTACAAGCAAAGAAGATATTAAATCATTATTTGAATGAAAATGATTTATTATTGAACAATGTGAATATATCAATACATGGAAGAAATACAGAATTAGATTATGTTGTTATTAACAATAATGGTATTTTTATTTTTGAAGTAAAGAATTTTAGTGGTAAACTTGTGGGAAATGAAGATGATCAATATTGGAATAAGTATAAAATAAGTAGAGGAAACAAAGAATATATAAAAGAAATAAGAAATCCTATTAAACAACTAAAAAGAGAAATATATTTGTTAAAGGAATATTTGAAGTATTATGGTGTTGATTTATGGATAGAAGGTTATGTTTTATTTGTAAATATGAATAGTCCAGTAGAAAGCGAATATACTATTAATGATCAAAGTGAAATAGATGATATTTTACATCTAAGAAGGAATCAAGCACTTACAAAAAATCAAATTGAAAAGATTATAAGTATTTTAAAATAAAGAGATGTCTTATATAGTACAAGACATCTTTTTGTTATTTATATATTTTATATAAAATAAGTGCAATGATTGCAGTGATAATATCCGCAATCATTTGACTACTAATAATACCATAATATCCAAAAATATTTGATAAAAGAAGAAGACAAATTGCAAAAACAATACCTTGTCTACCTATTGAAAGTAATAATGCAGGAAGTGCTTTTCCTTCTGATTGAAATAAAGTTGTAAAGACAAGAATAATCCCTACACAAGGAGAAGATAAAAGCAAAAATCTTAACATCAATGTTCCAGTTTGAATAATAGAAGGATCATTCATAAATATTTTAATAAATGATGGTGTAAATAAAGCTAAGATAATAGATGTAATAACTGCAAAAGTAATTTCTACAAATAAATCAAACTTAATAATTTCTTTTAAACGTTTAGTATTATGTGCACCATAATTATATCCAAGTAAAGGTTGTGTACCAAAAGCAAAACCAATCATGACAAGTAAAACAATCATATTGATTTTTAAAACAATTCCTATAGCTGCTACTTTGTCATTTCCATAAGTAACTAAATAATTGTTTGTCATCGCCATCGCAAAGCTAGACATTAAATTTGTAATAGAGGCGGGAATACCAATTTTAAAAATAGAAATGACTTCATTTTTAGTAATATGTGTATGTTTTAAAGAAATTGATAATTTCTTACTTTTCTTTAAAGTAAGATAAATAAAAACAAGGTCAGATGCAAAATAACCAATAATGGTTGCGATAGCTGCACCACCAGCTCCCATGTTTAAATAGAGAATAAAAATAGGATCTAAAATCATATTGATAATTGAACCAGTAATTGTTCCAATCATTGATTCTGTAGTTAATCCTTCTGTTCTCATGAGATTACTAGGAGTCAAGGAAACGATAATTAAAGTTGCTCCTAAAGCCATATAAGTATAATATTGGCTGGCATAAGGAAGTGTTGCTTGATTTGTTCCAAGGATTGTTAAAATTGGTTTTCTAGCAATCATCATAATAAGAGAAACTAAGATACCACAAACAATAGCTCCATAGAAACAAAAACCACTGACGTTCTTTCCTTCTTCATCTTGTTTTTGTCCAAATAAACGAGAAATAACAGAGCTACCTCCAATACCAAAGATGTCTCCTAAAGCTATCATTAAAGTAAAAATAGGCGCACATAAAGAAACACCAGCAACAAGATTTGTATTTTGTGTCTGTGCTACAAAAAATGTATCAACCATATTATAGACTAAAGAAATAACCATGCTTAATACAACGGGTAAAGCAAGTTTAAAGTATGCTTTAGATATAGGCACTTTTTCAAATAAATCATTATTATTCATATAAATCTCTCTCTTTCTAGGGAAGTATAACAAAATGATTTGTCAATTATTGTGACATGTGACACAATAGAGGTATGAAAAAGATCTATGATAAAAATTTAATAAATAAAGTAAAAGAAGAATATAAAATAGACAATTATTTTTCTAAGGAATATGAATTTATAGGGATTGAATATGAAGAAGATGAAACAATGATCAATCCTTTAGAAAAAACACAATATATTCAATTTGTATTAGAAGGAACGTTATTGATTTCTTTTATTGATCAAGAGGGAAGACAAACTGTAGTTTCTCAAAGTGAAGAATTATGTATTTTAGGTGATATGGAATTTGTTGATGATTTAAATCCGATGTTTTTTGCGGAAGCAAAAACAAAGGTCAAAACGTTGGCGCTATCTTTAAAAGATAATAAAGAAAAGCTTAATCAAGATATAAAATTTCTACATACACTTTTAAATTCAATCGCTTCTAAATTAAAACAATCATCAACCAATCAATTTGTTTATCAAAGTATTGAAGAACGTTTTTTATATTATTTGAAATATTATTGTTATGGTTCATTAAAAAGCATTGAAGAAGCCACAAATTATCTTCATTGTAGTCGAAGACAATTACAAAGAATCTTAAAGAAGCTTTGTGATGAAGGAAAAATGATTAAAGAAGGTAAAGGAAAGTATAAAATAAAGGGGTGAAATTTTTCACCTCTTATAATTAAGCATTTAACATTTTGTTAGCAAGTTTTTTAGCCACAACGACTAATAAAACAGCAACTGCAGCAAGAATAGCTGAACCAATGAATCCCATCACATAAGATCCTGTAGCATCAAAGAAACTTGCGGAAATCTTAGGACCAACGAAAGCCCCAATACCATAGCCAATAAAGATCAAACCATAGTTTCTGTTATAATATTTAGAACCAAAGATTGTTTTAACCATTGGTGCGAAAACAACAAGTAATCCACCAAATGAGAAACCAACTAAAGCAATACATGCGACAAAGTATGCAAATGAATGAGCTACTGTTAGCATAAGCATTGAAATACCATTTAAAATCAAGACAAGAATTAAAGAATTCCATCCTTTTAACTTATCATAAATAACACCAAATGATAAACGACCAAACATATTAAATAAAGTCATTAAACTTACACATAAAGCCGCATCCATCGCTGATAAACCAATTTGAGTTTGAGCAATTGGTGATGTTGCAGAAACCATCATTGTTCCAGCAGCATTAGCAAAAATAAACATTACTAATAATACCCAGAAGATTGAAGTTTTAACCATTTGAGGAATATTATAATCTTTTGTATGTAATTCTTTGCTTTGTTGTGCACTTGGTACCCAACCTTCAGGAGTCCATCCATCAGGACAAGGAACAATCATCCAAGCAACAGCTCCGACACCGATTAAGAATACAACACCTAAAATTTTACAAGCCATTGGTGCTCCAAAGTTATCAATTAACATTTGAGCGATAGGTGACATAATGAAAGGTCCACAAGCAGCTCCAGCTTGAACTAAACCAGAGATAGAACCACTTTTATCTGGGAACCATTTTAACGCTGTTGGTAAACATGCAGGATAAATTGTTCCAGCACCAGCACCAGCAATGACACCATAAGCAATATATAAGAATGGAATAGATGAAGCAAAACCAGTTAAGATCCATCCTCCAGCAAATAAAACTAAACCAATATAAATAGCTACTCTTGGTTGTAATTTTTCAGCTAAAATACCACCAAGGAAACCTACTGCACAGTAGATAAACATATAAATTGTGTATGCCATTGAAAAATCTGAATTACTCCATCCGAATTGATTACAAAATGGCAAACAGAATAAACTAAAGAAGGCAGTGGCAGAAGTGAATAAACTTTGAATCCAAACTCCTGCAAAAACACGCCAACGTGTTGCTTTTGTAATTTTCATATTCTCTTTTCTCCCTTTATTATTGTAAAGTACCTAAATCAAGTGGTACACCTTGTCCATTAAATTTACCAGCTTCTCTACTAGTTCCTAACCAGTAAACCATACTAGCGATATCTTCTACTTCAAGGAATGGAACTCCTGCATACATTTCTTCAACAGATTTGAAATCTTTACCAGTTAAATCATTAATGAATTTAACATAATCCATTGTTTCACACATTGGAGTTTTAACTTTAGTAGGACATAAAGCATTAACGATAATTCCTTTAGAACCCACTTCTTTAGCAAGAGTTTTAGTTAATCCTAAAATACCCCATTTACTCATACAATAAGTAGCTAATTGAGGAGTACCATATAAACCAGAAGTTGATGAAATATTAATAATACGACCAAATCCTTGTTTTAACATATATTGAGCAGCATATTTATCAGTACGCCAAGTACCAATTAAGTTAATATCCATTACTTTTTCAACTTGTTCATCAGTTAATTCCCAAGTATAACCGAAGTTAATAACACCAGCATTAGCAATCACAACATCTAAACGACCAAATGTTTCCCATGCTGAAGCAAATAATGCTTCCATATCTTCAGTAGAAGTAATGTTTGCTTTTTTAGCTAAAACTTTTGCTCCTTTTGCTTCACAATTTGCAATTGTTTCTTTAAATGCTTCATGAGATGGCTCTAACATATCAGCCAAAACAACATTAAATCCGTTTTCAGCATATTTGTAGGCATGAGCACGACCTTGTCCCATTGCTCCACCTGTAATAAGAACAACTTTTTTTTCTTCCATAATTTTTCTCTCCCTTTGTTATTTATTTAACATCACATGTTATTTTTTTAACAAAGTCATTTTAAACTCTCAAATCGTTTGAGAGTCAAGGGGGTAAAAAAGTATCAAATAAGGTAAAAAAAGAGGAAAATATGTTATAATTTGGTGAAAACTTTAAAACAATTTGAAGGTTGGGGGATTATGTACAATACTTATACAATAGGAGAACTTGCTAAAATACTAGGAATTACAGCTGAAACAATTCGTTATTATGAAAGAAAAGGAATCATTGCGCCCATCCATGATCAAGAAACAGGATATCGCTATTATACAACTTGGGATCTTCATATGCTGATTCGTGCACGTTGTTATCTTGGCTTTGGATTATCAATTGAAGAAACAGTGGGAATACTCCAAAGTAAGTCTTTAGAAGAAATTGATGATTTATTAGAAGAACAAGAACAAATCATTCAAAAGAATATTATTTATCAAATGAATTTATTGAAAAGATTGCGTACGAATAGAAAGTTGATTAGTCGAAGTGAAAACTCAAACTTTACTTTACAAAAAAGACCAGGAATCTATCGTATTGATACACAAAAATGTTATACGATAGATTTAAAGAAAGAAGAACGTGAAGAACTTAAAGAATTTTGTCAAAAAATACCATTTGTTTTTTCTACGGCACTTTTTCCTAAAGAACATATTGAAAATGAAAATAAGGAATTCTACTATGGAATAGGGGTAGAGGAAGAATTTGCGGGAGTACTTGATATCAAGGAAAGTGAATATGTTCATTACTATCCTGAACAGTTATGTCTTTATATGTGCGTTCCTTCTCGTTCGAGTCAAATACTGACATATGAGGTTTTACAGCCCGCCTTTGATTATATGGAAAAAAACAATCTCCAACTCGCAGGAGATGTGATTTCTCAAGTGGTTTCAATGTGGAAACCAGAAGAAGAATATTTTAATTATCATAATATTTGGATTCCCATCAAATAAAAAAGCAATTTCGACCGAAATTGCTTTTTATCTTGTTCTTTGTAATGATTTTTTAAGAATAGAATCATCGATAAAGCGAATATATGTTTCTAATGTCTTTTGTCCATAAGTAAAACGTAATTTTGTTTTCTTTGGATAAGTGACTCTTTTAATTTTTCTATAATCAAATAAAACACGACCAATTAAAACTTGTTTTTGTCCAAAGAAAATAATCCATTGAATCATTAAATAGAAAACAAAAGAATAAATTGTGAAAGCGTTTAATGGTAAATAAACACTATCAACATCGCCACTTAATAAATGCGTAATCATGTAATAAATACAATAAACAAGCATTACTAAATAAATAACAATAATGATTGCATAGAATATTTTTCCTTGCATGTTTAAACCACAAACCATGGTATCATCTTTCTTCTTTGTTTTAATAATTGTAGCTACGAAATTAATGACAAGATAAGTAATCCACACTAAAATAACAGCTACTAAAATAGGTAATAAATATTTTAAATCTCCCATAAAAGACGCTCCTTTAAATAATTACCTTATTATTATACAAGAAAAAACAAAAATAGTATAGTAGGAAAAATACCTATTAATAAGGCAAATATGTTACAATGATAAAAAAGGAGAACACAATGGAAATTACAAAGGAAATATTAGAAAGTATTTTAGATGCTTATAGTTATGAAATTGTTTTTGTTGATCGACAACATATTGTGCGCTATATGAATAAAACTGCTAAAGAAAGATATGGTGAGCGTGTAAAAATCAATCAAAGTTTATTTAATTGTCATAGTGAAAACTCTAAAGTTAAAATTGAAGAATTTTTAAAAAGAGCCGATGCTGGTGAAGATGAAATGTTTGAAACTTATAATACTAAAACAGGTGAAAGAGAATTCTTTGTACCTGTTAGAGATTCTAATAAACACGTCATTGGTTATTTTGAAAGACATGAGATGCCTTGGGATGAAAGCAATCCTAAAGTTCCTGTAACTGAATATTGGAAACATAGAAGATAGCTTTGCCATCTTCTAATAGTTTCTAGCATAATATTCATCAAAAGTTAGACCACTTTTTTCTATTTTTTGGGCTAGGTCTTTTCCTACATAACGAATGTGCCAAGCTTCATAACTATACCCTGTTAGTTCTTCTTTATCTTTTGGATAACGTAAGATAAAACCATAATTACTTAGTTGGCTTAAAAACCAAGAATATTGAGGGTGATTTTCAACTTCTTCATATTTATATTGATCTAAAGCAATATCTAAGCCTAACCCCGTTGTATGTTCACTATGACCAGGACGTGAACAAGTTTCATCTGCTCTTTCTACACTATAAGTTTCTACCATATGGTTATAAATTTCTTTTTGCCAAACTGTTGAACGATAGCCTGAAGTCACATACAGTTCAAAACCTTTATTTATACAAGCTTGTTTTAAAGCTTGAAAATCATCATAAACCACTTTTCTAGCAGTATGTTTACTATAAGAACTTCCATAAGTACCTGCGTTTGTATTTATTTCAACAAGATCACTCGGTTCATAGGTTTCATCTAATTGATAATATTTATTAACAATTGTATTTAAATCATTAGGATGTTCTTGTTTGATGATTTTTCCATAAAAATCAAAATCACGATTCATATTTACAAGTGTAATAACTTCTTTTTTACTTAGATCTTGGTGTGCTTTTTGGTAGGTATCATATCTTTCTTTATATTCTTGATGATAAAAACTTATTTTAGGTGTTTGTTTCTTTTTTACCATTTTTACTTCCTGAGTATTCTTTTTAGGAAAGAAAAAAACAATACCACCAACCATACAGATTATTAATATTAATAGACTTATTCTTTTCTTCATATAAACCTCACATTTCTATATCAATATCATCATTACTAATCATTTGTTTAACATAATTTTTGAATTCTTTAATGATATCAGCTTGATCTTTTAAAATACTATGTTGACTAGCAAGAGTAGAAGTATATTCTTTAAGTGAATAAATAGTTACAACATTATCATTATAATGATTGACAAGAGGAACATATTGAATATTTTCAATACTGATTTCATCTTCTTTTTTAACAAAATCCAAACATACCATTCCTTCTAACTGATTATAAACATCTTTCATCGTACTTAAAAAATTACCTAAAGAATAAATAACAAGTGTATGATTGATTTTTTCAATAGGTTGAATTAAATGAGGATGATTTCCAATTACAACATCAACACCTAAATCAGCAAAATAATGAGCATATTCTTGTTGTAAATCAGATAATTCACTATGTCCTTCTTTACCCCAATGAACAGCTACAATGACTACATCACTTTGAGCTTTAGCGTTGTTTACATCTTCTTTAATTTGTTCCTTATTTAATTGTCCTAATATATAAGGATACGTTTTTAATTGTTTTTGAATAGATTTATAGTTGGTTGTTTCATTAACACCAAAAGTATAAGCTAAAAGACTAAAACGAATTCCGTTTTTTTCAATGACTCTTATTGTTTGCCGGTCTTCTTGATTTTCATATAGCCCAGAAAAGAGAATATCGGAATGTTGTTTCCAAATATGTGCAGATGATATCAAAGCATTTTTTCCTAGATCCATGGAATGATTTGTAGCACTAGAAACCATATTAAATCCTGTATCTTGTAGATCATCAATTAAAGATTCAGGAGAATTAAAATTAGGATAACCTTTAATTCCATAAGAATCACCAGCAATCAAAGTTTCTTGATTAATATAAGCTAAATCACGATCAGAAATATATTTTTTTATATTTTGATAACAAGGTTTAAAATTATAAGTTGTATCATTTCCCTGTTTTAAGGCATACTGATAAACATTTTCATGGATAATATTGTCTCCTACTGCAACAAAGGAAACAGTAGGGTAGGATGTGTTTTTTTTATTTTTTTTATGTATTGTTCTAGGTTGGATAGGAGTAGAATAATAAGAAAATATAAAATAAAAAAGTAAACATAGTGTTATTAAGAAAGTGATTGAAACAAAGAATATTTTTTTCTTATTTATTTTTTTCATATATTTTCCAGCCTTTCCTTTTGATTATAAATATATTATTATTAATTTAATAAAAAATAAACATTTTGGAGAAAAAAAATGAAAAACAGTGAAACATGTGAACGATATGAAATAGAATACCAAAACGCCGATTATTATGGTGAATATAAATATGCGGATTTATTATCAAAGCTTTCTAATCTTGCAACTAAAAATGCGATGGAAATAGGTTTGTGGAAGGAAAGTTTTAATGGAAAATATGGTTGGGTATTAGTTAAGCAAACAGTTAAATTAAAAAGACCACTATTAGTAGGAGAGGAACTGATAGTTTCTACCCGTGCTAAAGGGGAAAGAAAAATTCAATATTTTAGAACCTATGATTTAAAAATCAATGATGAAGTTGTAGGAGGCATTTATTCTATTTGGACATTAATAGATATTGAAAAAAGAAGAATTGTCAGACCACAAAAAGTAGGAATTACAATTCCTGAATGTGAAGAATATTCGAGTTTTGTAGAAAAATACGAGCCGCTTTTAGATATAGAGACTCAAAAAGTTCAAACAAGAGAAGTCATGTATAGTGATATTGATTTAAATAAGCATATGAATAATGCAAGATATCTTGAATGGGTCATGGATCTTCTTCCTCAAAACGTATTAGAAAAATATTTTATTGGAGAAATGACAATGCACTATCAAAAGGAAATTGCTCCAGAGAGTATTGTGGATTTATATTATGGGCAAGAAGATGATCATTTTAAAATAGAATTTAAGATTGCAGAACAAATACATTTTGTTATATCAGGAAGATTTAAAGGAAAGAAAGAATAATGGATAAAGTTATATCATAATATACTAAGAAAAAAGTGATTCTCATTTAAAACAAGAATCACTTTTCTTATCTATTAATACATTGCAGGAGTTGGAACTTCGTTTTTAGAAGTATCTTTTGCATCGGCAATACCTGCTTCGGTTGTAATGAATAATGAAGCAATACTGCAAGCATTTAATAAAGCACTACGAGTGACTTTAGTTGGATCAATGATTCCTTTTTCAAACATATCGACCCATTGTCCATTTTTAGCATCAAAACCATAATTCTTTTGCGCAGTTTTTTGGCTTTCAACAATATCTTCTGCATTATATCCAGCATTTTCAGCAATTTGTTGAATTGGAGCAAATAGGGCTTCCATGACAATATGAATACCTTTTTGAACATCTACATTATCAGATTTTAATTGAGGTTTAACTTCTTTATATGCTTCTACTAAAGCAGCACCACCACCAATAACAATACCTTCTTCAACAGCGGCTTTAGTGGCATTTAAAGCATCTTCAATACGTAATTTCTTTTCTTTTAATTCACTTTCAGTTGTTGCGCCAACTTTAATTGTTGCCACACCATTTGATAATTTACCCAAACGTTCTTTTAATTGTTTTTGATCATAAGAAGAAGTTGTTTTCGCTAATTGATTTTCAATACTTTCAATACGTTGTTTTAAACTATCTGATGGATTATTACCAGCAATCATTGTTGTATGATCTTTTGTAACGATTACTTTTTTAATTGTTCCTAATTGATCAAGAGTAACATCTTTTAATTCCATAGAAATATCTTTATTAATAAAGGTGCTACCAGTTAAAGCAGCAATATCTTGTAATAATTCTTTTTGGTTATCTCCAAATCCAGGAGCTTTTGTTGCGACAACATTGAATGTTCCTCTTAGTTTATTTAAAACAAGGGTTGAAATAACTTCGTTTTCAAAGTCATCAGCAATTAATAATAATGGTTTATTACTTTGAACGATTTGTTCAAGAATTGGAAGAATTTCTTGTAAATTATTGATTTTATGATTTGTAATAAAGATATAAGGATTTTCCATTTCAACAGTCATTTTATCATGATCTGTGACCATATAAGGAGAAACATATCCTTTATCATATTGCATACCTTCATTGATTTCTAAGACGTTGTCAAAACTATTAGATTCATCAACGTTGATAATTCCATTTTTACCAACTTTATCCATTGCTGAAGCAATCAATTGCCCAATTTCTTCATTACCAGCTGAAATAGTCGCTACTGAAGCAATATCTTGACTTGTTTCTACTTTATGTGAATTTTTCAAAACAACATCAGCAACTTCTTTACCTGCTTTTTCAATACCTTCACGCATTAAAACAGGATTAGCTCCTTTATCTACAGCTTTCAATCCATTCACGATCATATTTCGAGCAAGAATAGTTGCTGTGGTTGTACCATCACCTGCTACATCATTAGTTTTATTGGCTACTTCATATACAAGTTTAGCACCCATATTTTCAAATTTATCTTCAAGTTCTATTTCCTTAGCGATACTTACACCATCATTTGTAATTAATGGAGAACCATAACCTTTATCTAAGACCACATTACGTCCTTTAGGACCTAATGTGACACTTACCGCATCCGCTAAAACATTAACACCTTTTAACATTGATTGACGTGCATCATTTGAAAATCTTACTTCTTTACTCATAAATATCTGCCCCCTTATTCAAACTTAGCAATAATATCTTTTTCATCAATAACAATATAATCTTGATCCTCAACAGTTACTTTCGTACCTGAATATTCTTTGTAAATAACACGATCATTTTCTTTTAATGATGAAGTACATTCATCACCAACAGCAATGACATTTGCAATCGAAGGAACTTCTTTCTTTTCTGTTGATAAAACAATTCCACTTGCTGTCTTATTTTCTTTTTCTTCTTTTTTTATTAATACAAATTTATGCAATGGTTTAATCATACTATTCACTCCTTTAGCGCTCACCATATCCTTGTGCTAATTTGTATTATAGACTCTTATGTTAACTGAATATGAATTGTTTAGCACTTTTGTAAATCAAGTGCTAAACATAGTTACAAAAAAGAGCCTACTTTACCAAATAAAAAAGATATTTTAAGATGTTGATGAAAGGAAGGATAAGAAATGATTAATAAAGAAAATTGGAAAGAAAATTATACACATATTTCAAATGAAGTTATTGATAATGAAAAGGTTTTAAGAGTTATTAAAAGTGGAAAAATTAATGAATATGATGAAAATACGTACGCTAAATTAGTTGATTCATCATTTCATAATGGAATTATTGAAGTAAAGATGCTTAGTCGTTTATTAAAAGAGGCACCAGATTTTGCGAGAGGATTTATTGGTATTGCATATCGTATTCATGAAGATGATACAAAATTTGAATCATTTTATGTAAGACCTACAAATGGTAGACAATGTGATGACCCGGTAAGGAAACAACATGGTTGTCAATATTTTTCTTATCCAACTTATACATTTGCCTATTTTAGAGAACACGGCATTACAAAATATGAAAATCAAGTAGACATTGACATAAATGAATGGATTAGTTTAAAAGCGGTGATTGAAGATGAAAAAGCAATTTTCTATTTAAATGATGATCTTCAACCATTATTAGTGGTTGATCAAATGATTCATGATAAATCAATGAGAGGAAATATTGGTTTCTTTGTAGATATTGGAACAGAAGCTTTCTTTAAAGATTTAAAAATTACTTATTTTGATTAAAAGATAATTTCTAGAGGTCTAATAGCGTTAGACTTCTTTTTTGATGAGATTAGGAAAATTATTGCATTTTTAAATGTAGAAGGTTTCCTTTTGACAAAATTTTAATTTGATATAATAAAGATAGAGGAAGGTGGAAATACCAATGAGAATGTATCTAATTATGAAAGATTTTATAAATTCAAATATATATCTCTCACTAGATTACTTTGTTCAAAAGTATGATGTTTCAAAAAGAACGATTCAAAATGACTTATCATACTTAATGCGTATTTCTCCTCGAAAAGGTTTTACATTTCATAACAAAAGAGGTTCTGGATATCTCTTAGAAATAACAAATGAAGAATTGTTTAAAGATTTTATGGAAAGCTTAAATGAAGGTATTTATTTTCAGGTTAAAGAAAGACCAGCACAAATTTTAGCTTATCTTGCTATTCAAACTGGATATATTTCTATGAATAACATTGCAGATACTTTTCAAGTATCTAAGACTGTTATAAAGCATGATATGAATGATGTTGAAAATCTAGCAAAGAGTTATCATTTTGAATTAGAAAGAAAAACACATTATGGTATTTTGTTACGTTATGAATTGACATCTTTTAAAAAGTACTTAGTTGAAGAATATTTAAATCAAAATGTTTTTATTCAAACGGCAGTAAATGATGTTATTGAAGAATTTAATGACATTGAACAAAAGTTAATTAGACAGTTGAATAAAGAAGGATTGAAAATCAACTATAATGAACTTTTAAATGTGATTGAGTATTTAAAAATTGTTATTTATATTGCACACAGACAAGATGAACAAAAAGAGGAATTTATTTTTGATAAAAATAATGAAATTCATCGAATTGTTGAATTCTTAGTTGGAATATTAGAAAAGAAATATGCTATAGGATTAAGTAAAAAAAGCATAGAAGAGATTTTAAAAGTTTTACAAAAAAATATAAAAAGAGAAATAGGTTCAATATCTTCTTTTACAAATTATTTAAAAGAAGACATTGAAGAATTTATAAAACAAATAGATGAAAAATATGATACGAAATTTCTTGAAGATGAAGACTTTAAGAAAATGTTGTTAACACATGTTTCATTATTAATAGATAGATTACATAATAAAATTTCATATCAAAATCCATTAGCCAATGAGCTAAATATTACATACCCAATGATGTTTAATATCGCTCTTCAATTTTGTAGCATGTTACATGAAAAATACAACGTTGAAGTGACATTTGATGAAATTGGTTTTGTAGCGATGCATTTTGCATCACATATGGAAAAGGAAAAACAAGGTAAATTGTTATCTTATAATCGTATTGGAATTGTTTGTTCATCAGGTGGTGGAAGTGCTTATATGATCAAGATACAAATTGAATCATTATTTCCTCAAGCAGAGGTACAAACATTTTCATTTTTACAACAAGATGAATTAAAAACATTTCAACCTGATTTAATTTTTACAATCATGCCTTTATCTCAAGAAATCAAGGCACCAATTATTTATATTAAAGAACTACTTGATGATAGAGATTTAGTTAAGATTAAACAAATTTTACAATGTGAAGAATATGATCCTTATACTTTGATTCAAGATAATCCTATGTATTATTCATTCTTTTCTAAAGATTTTTTTAAATTTATAGAAGCAGATAGTTATGAAAATATTATTCGGATGATGGGACAAGAATTAGAGGAAAAAGGTTATGGTAAAAAAGGCTATACTGATTTGATTTTTGAACGTGAATCGTATGTAAGTACTATTTATACAAATGGAGTTTGTATACCCCATCCACTTGAAACAGATGCACTTAAAAATATGATTTCTGTAGCTATTTTAAAGAAACCATTTGTACAAAATGGTAAAGAAATAAAAATAGTTTTTATGATTTGTTTAAAGAAAGATCAAGTTGAAATGTATAAAGTAATAACTAAAAAGTTATATCGTTTAATGCAAAAGAGTAATTATGTTGAAATGTTAACGAAGGTTGATTCTTTTGAAGAAATGATGAATTTAATGAAAGAAATAGGAGGTGGAAATAATGAATAGTGAATTGCTAAAAGAATTGAGTAATGCTGATAGTGTAGCATCAGTAGAAGATGAAGTAAGATTGATTCTCTATCGAGAATTAGCAAAATATAGTGATGAAGTTTTTAGTGATCGTTTAGGAAGTATTATTTTTCATAAAAAAGGGACTTCACCAAATCCTTTAAAAATCATGTTTTGTGCTCATATAGATGAAGTAGGTTTTATGGTAAGACATATTTCTGATATTGGTTTTGTATATTTAGTAGCTTTAGGTTCAGTTTTAAATAAAAGCAAAGAAATGCAAATGGTTAGAATTACGACGCAAGATGGTAAAAAAGTGGAAGGCTTATTAAATGTGACTAAAGATAGCAACGGTAACGTTAAAGAAATGTACGTTGATATTGGAGTTGATAGTGCAGATGAAGTAAAAGCTTTAGGAATTGATGTTGGTGACATGGTTTGTTTTGCTAGTGAAGCAAGACAGATTCAAGATAAAGTGATTGCTGGCAAGGCAATGGACGATCGAACAGGATGCTATGTCATGATAGAAGCGATGAAAAGAATTCATGGAAATGTTGAAAATGATATTTATTTTGTAGGAACAAGTAGTGAAGAAGTTGGTGTAAGAGGTGGTAAAACAGCGACACATCTTATTGATCCTGATATTGTTTTTGCACTTGATGTTGCGAATAATCCAGAACTTGTTAAAAACTATACGAATCATCGTTTAATTGGTAAAGGGCCAATGATTGTTCATTATGACAAAACTCTTTCACCAAATAAAAAATTGATTAAATATGTTAAAGAATTAGCCAGTAAACATGGAATACCTTATCAAAGCGATATGTTCGGTGGAGGAGGAACAGATGCTGGGAATGCACACTTAGAAAAAGGTGGACGTTTGGCACTTGTTTTAGGAATACCACTTAGATATTGTCATGGATCTTATTCATTTGTTCATAGTGATGATTTAGAAAGTTTGACACAGTTAGTTAACTGCTTAATAGATCATTTGACATATCAAGATTATCAAAATTTTATTAATTTTATTGGAGGATAAACAAATGACAGAAACGGAACAAATTATTGTAGGATTAATTTCTTCAGCTGGACAAAGCAAATCTTTAGCTTTTGAAGCGTTGAAGAAAGTAAAAACAGGTGAATATGATGAAGCAAGAAAGATATTAGAACAAGCTAAAGAAGCTGATTTACAAGCTCACACTGTTCAAACAAAGCTTATTCAAGCCGAAATGTCAGGCTCTGGAAATAAGCCAGAAGTTGGGTTATTAATGGTTCATGCACAAGACCATTATATGACTTCTCAATTAGCAAGAGATCTAATTGAAGAACTAATAAATGTATTTGAAGCAAAGGAGGGTAAATAATGAGAATTGTATTATGCTGTGCAGGTGGACTTTCTACAACAATGCTTATGAATAGTATGAAAGATACAGTACATAACAGTGCAAAATTAAATGATGCTGATTTTGATTTTATTGCTATTCCAATTGATATTCTACAATCTGAAGCAGACAATTGTGATGTTTTAGTTTTAGGACCACAAGTTGCACATAAATTAGATGCAGTAAAACCTATCATCGAACCTCGTAAGATTCCTTATGTTATTGTTGATCAAGAAACATATGGAAAAATGGATGGGGCAACTGTCATGAAACAAGCGTTAATTGCGCGTAGAAAAGCAGATTTAAAAAAATAATTTTATGGGGAGGAAAAAACGATGTACTCAAAATTTGAGAACTTTATGAAAAAGTATTTAGCACCGCTTGCTGATAAAATGGATAAAGAAGTTCATTTGAGCGCTGTTAAAAAAGCAATGGTTGCAATGACACCATTGTTAATTATCGGTAGTTTTTGTTTGATCCCAGAAGCAATTCCAAATATGATTGGAGAAAAACATGTAATTTCTCAATGGATCTTAGCAAATTTGGATATTATCTATATTCCTTATAATGTAGGTATGGCTTTAATGTCAGTTTATGTTACTGTAATTATTGCATATCAATTAGCTACCTCTTATAAGTTAGATATTCCAGGATGTGTAACAATGGGATTAGTATCATTCTTAATGTTAGTTGTAGAATTCACAGAAGATGGTGGAATTTCTAAAACTTATTTAGGACCTAAAGGTTTATTCTGTGCAATGTTTGCAGGATTTATCGCAGTTGAATTATTCCGTTGGTGTAAAAAGAAAAACTTTACAATCAAGATGCCAGATACAGTACCTGATTTCGTATCTCGTTCTTTTGAAATGATTCCTATTTCAGTAATCATTATTGGGTTCTTCTTAATTGTACGTATTGTTTGTGTCAATGTATTAAATACAATGCCACCATTAATCTTTACAGCAATCTTTGCACCGTTAGTAGGATCTATGGATAATCCAATTGCTTATACTTTCTTAAAAATGTTACAAGCTTTAATATTCTTCTTTGGTATTCATCCATCAGTATTAAGCCCAATTACAAGTCCAATTTCGACTCAATTCTTAGCAGAAAATATTGCTGCTGTTCAAGCTGGTCATGTAGCAACTCACTTCTATGCTCCTGGACCTGAATCAGCATTTGGTAACTTTACAGGTAGTGGTGTTACTATTGGTTGTGTATTCTGGTGCTTAATGAGTAAGAATAAAGCTTTAAAACAAGTTGGTAGATTATCATTTATTCCAGCATTATTTGGAATTAATGAACCAATTCTATTTGGTGCGCCAATCGTATTAAATCCAATGTTCTTTATTCCATTTGTTATTTGTGGTGGTATTATTGGTTCATTAGGTGGATGGGCGATGTATTTAGGTATTATGAAATGTTCAACCTTTACACCACCATATGTAGGTGTATTCCTAGAAGGATTCTTAACGAATATGGATCCTATGTCTATAGTTGTTAATGCAGTACAATTAATACTATCTATTTTAATATGGTATCCATTTGTTAAATCATATGAAAAGACTTATGGTAATAAAGAAGAAGAAACTAATGCTATCAGTGCAGAAGATGCAGCTATCTTAGACGATTTAGACTTAGACTTCTAATTAATAGGCAAGTTTCGACTTGCCTTTATTTGTAGGAGGATTAAAAATGGCAAAAAGAATAAATAAAATACAAGAATTTTTAGATGAAAAAGATATAGATGCTTTATTAATTAAAAGTAAAACAGTAAAAAAATGGATGAATACTATGACTGGTAGTGGTTGTCAAGTATTGATTACAAAAGAAAATGGCTATTTAATTGTAGATGGGCGTTATATTACAGAAGCCAAAGAAAAAGAACATGATTTAGAAATTATATTACATAATCCACATTTAACGGGACGTAATTATTTAGGGACAGTAGAAGAAATATTAAAAAAAGAAAATTGTAAAACGCTAGGTGTAGAAGCGTATCAAGTATTAGTTAAGGAATATCATGAAATAGAAAAATTAGGGATAGAAGTTCTTTTATTGGATCAAGAAATTGCTCATCTTCGTATTGTTAAAGAAGATGAAGAAATTGAAGCTATGAAAAAATCAATTGCAATTACTGATGAAATCTATCAAAAAGTAATTGAACACATTCATGTAGGAATGAGTGAATATGAAATTAGCGCTTTAGTACAATATTATTCAATTGCATCTGGTGCACAACAAATGTCTTTTGATACAATAGTAGCAACAGGTGAAAGAACAGCCTTACCACATGGTCGTCCAACTTCAAGAAAAGTAAAAGCTCATGAACCTATTATGATTGATTTTGGTATTCAATATCAAAATTATCAATCAGATATGACACGTATGTGTTTTATTGGAGAACCTGATCCAAAAATCAAAGAAATCTATGATGTTGTTTTAAAGGCACAACTCGCTGGTCTTAGTGCTATTAAAGCAGGAGCTAAGGGAAAAGATGTTGATAAAGCAGCTAGAGATGTGATTGAGGCTGCAGGTTATGGTGAATATTTTAATCATGGTTTAGGACATGGATTAGGAATTGGTGAAGATGGTGAAGGACCAACTTTAAATTCAAAGAGTGAAACAGTTTTACAAGAACATATGATGATGTCTTGTGAACCAGGTGTTTATGTTCCTGGTGTTGGTGGTGTTCGTATTGAAGATGATGTTGTTATTATTGATGGTGTAGGTGTACCATTAAATAAAACAACAAAGGATTATATTATTTTGGAGGATAAATAAATGAAGTATGATTTTAATGAGGTTCATAATCGTTTAGGTACTTATTGTACACAATGGGATTATATACAAGATCGTTTTAATAAAAAGGATTTAATACCATTTTCAATATCTGATACAGATTTTATTATTCCTAAACCTATTACTGAAAAAATATTTGAAGTGGCACATCATCAAATTTATGGATATACAAGATGGAATCATCATGATTTTAAATCATCTATTACAGGATATTTTGAAAGAAGACATCATACACATATTGAAGAAGATTGGATCTTATATAGTCCTACTGTGATGTATTCAGTTTCCTTATTGATTCGTTTATTAAGTCAACCTCATGATAAAGTATTAACATTTGAACCTATGTATGATTCATTTTATACAGTTATCCAAGATAATGATAGACAATTAGTTGCTCATCGTTTAATATCAAAAGATGGGACATTTGAAATAGATTTCGATCTTTTTGAAAAACAAGTACAAGAATGTCAATTATTATTACTTTGTTCTCCACATAATCCAACAGGAAGAATTTGGACAAAAGAAGAAATGGATCAAATAATAAAGATATGTAAAAAATATCAAGTAAAAATTATTTCTGATGAAATTCATATGGATATTCAATTAAGAGATAGAAAACATATCCCTTTATTATCTTATATTCATGAATATGATGAACTTTATACAGCAGCTTCATCTAGTAAAACATTTAATACACCAGGATTAATTGGTTCATATTTAATGATACCAAATGAAGAAGTTAGAGAAAAATTCTTGATGCATACAAGAAGAAAAGATTTCTTAAATTCTGTAAGTATTTTTGGTATGTATGCGACAATGATAGGTTATACACAATGCGATGATTATATTGATCAACTTAATGATTATATTAAAGAAAATATGAAAATTGTAGAAGAATTTATAAAAGAAGAGTTGCCTGATTTTAAATTTAAAACACCAGATGGAACTTATTTAGCTTGGATTGATGCAAGAGATGTTCCATATACTGCTGAAGAAATACAAGATGCTTTAGTGAATGTTGGTGGAATTGGGATTATGAAAGGTGAAATTTATGGTGGCCCAAAATATTTAAGAATGAATATAGGGTGTCCACAATCTAAATTAAAAGAAGGATTGCGAAGATTTAAAATAGCAATGGATGCATTATATTCAAAATAGGAGGTATTTATTATGCATTATTTATTAATTAAAATTCAATTACTGTGGGCTAAACATACAAAATGGCTAGATAGAAATCCTGTAAAAGTTCCAGTAAGTAAACGTGTTATAGCTTATGCTATTGATTGGGCAGTTGGCGGTATTATTAGTGGTTTTCCTGCTGTTTTATTCTATGGGGGAGTCACTGGTAGATCAGATATGTTTAGTGATCTTTATGTTTTTCCTAGTTTAGGTTTTCCAACGTATTGGTCCTATCTTGCAGGTATATTATGTATTGTTGTGGCTTTTGTTTATTATATTTATATTCCTTATAAGAAATATCCAGGACAAACACTCGCAAAACATTGGTTAAAAATAAAGATTGTAAATAATGATGATTATAGTGATGTGAGTTTAAAAACTTTGATTATTAGACAAGGGGTTGGATTATTCTTATTAGAAGGTTCGGCTATTGTTGTTACTAATTATTTAAGACAAATGCTTACACTAGCAACAGGTTTCTATTTTGACTATTATTTAAAAATGATTGGTATGGTTATTACAATGATTTCAGGAGTTTTTGTTCTAGGATCAGCTTCTCAAAGAAGTATCCATGATTATCTTGCTAAGACAAGAGTTGTGGGTGAAGATGAAAAACCAGCAAAAATAAAAGAAAAAAAGAATAAAAAAATAAAAAGAAAAAATAATGCATAATAGTAAAATATAAAGAACAATGTCTTATCATTACATTGTTCTTTTTTTATACAATTTGAATGAAAAGAGAATTGATGACTTCAGTCAGTTGAGCACATGAAATGTGCGAAATAGAAAACCACCTGCTATGCGGGTGGTGCAATAATAAATAGTGGCTAAAAAAGCAAATTCTTTAGCACATCGTCTCCACACCAAAGTATAGACGAAAAGTGATATATAATCAACGAAGGAAAGATATAGGAGAAATATTGAGAACACTCTGCCGATATAAAGGGGTGGAGATAATAGAAGGGCATTTGATGAGTGATCATGTACATATGTTAGTAATGATACCACCAAAGTTAAGTGTGTCATCATTCATGGGATACTTGAAAGGGAAATTTGCATTGATGATTTTTGATAGACATGCAAACTTGAAATATAAGTATGGAAATAGACATTTTTGGGCAGAAGGGTATTATGTGAGTACAGTAGGATTAAATGATCAAACCGTCGCAAAATATATAAGAGAACAAGAGTAACATGATATTGCAATGGATAAATTAAGTGTGAAAGAATATGATGATCTTCAACCATTATTAGTGGTAGATCAAATGATTCATGATAAATCAATGAGAGGAAATATTGGTTTCTTTGTAGATATTGGAACAGAAGCTTTCTTTAAAGATTTAAAAATTAC
>NZ_JAJDKB010000024.1:0-37866 GCF_020589955.1 Faecalibacillus sp. TM498 | reverse complement strand
CTAAAAAAAGAGGCTGATGAACCTAATCCAAAAGGTTAGGTTTCTTTACAGCCCCTTTTAATGTACAATTTCATTAAGTAAATTGACGGCAGCCATGGCATCTTTTGTATAGTGATCCGCATGAATATCTTGTGCGATATCTTCTGTTAATACGGCACCACCAACAAAGATTGGACACATGTTTTCTTCTTGCTTTAATAAAGTAATCGTTTCTTCCATTGAAACAACCGTTGTTGTCATTAAAGCTGAAAGACCAATAGCTTTAGGATGATGCTTATGATAGGCTTCTAAAACGACCTCTGCAGGCACATCTTTTCCTAAATCAATGACTTGATAACCGTAACTTTCTAAAACAACTTTTACAATATTTTTCCCAATATCATGGATATCTCCATGGACAGTCGCAATTAAAACAGGACCTTTAGAAGATTTCGTTGTTTTAAATGTTTGTTTGATCACATCAAATGCAATTTTGCTTGCTTCTGCTGATTGGATCAATTGAGGTAAAAAGATTTTACCTGTTTCATAGTCTTTTCCAATTTGGTCAAGAGCAGGAATTAAAATGTCATTGACGATTGTTAGTCCATCTTGACTTTCTAAGGCTGTTTCTGTTGCTTTTTTGACTTCATCTTTTAAACCGTGTAAGACAACATCGTTTAAAGAAAAGGATGTTGTTTGTTTTGGTAAAACGACTTGGTTTTGTGCTTGTTTTTGAATGTAGTTTGTAGCGTCTCGGTCATAATTATAAAGTACATTGAAGGCGTCGATTGTATTCATTAATTCTTGATCTAATGGATTGATAATTGGTAAATCAAGTCCTGCCGACATGGCCATTGCTAAGAATGTTTTATTAAGTAAAGGACGATTTGGTAAACCAAAAGAAACGTTACTTACTCCTAAAACAGTATGGACACCCAATGTTTTAACCATAGAAACAGCTTTGACTGTTTCCATAACTTCTTTTTGTTGGGCAGAAGCGGTTAAAACAAGACAGTCAATAATAATGTCTTTTTTATCAATGCCATATTCTTTTGCTTTATTAATGATTTTTTTAGCGATTTCAAATCTTTGCTCAGCTTTTGGAGGAATGCCATTTTCATCTAAGGCTAAACCAATGACAACACCACCATATTTTTTTACAACAGGGAAGACGGCTTCCATAGTTTCATCTTTACCATTGACAGAGTTAATAAGTGGTTTTCCATTATAATAACGACAAGCTTCTTCAATTGCTTGGAAATTAGAACTATCAATTTGTAAAGGAAGTTGAATAACTTCTTGTAATAATTTAATAACATGCTTCATCACTTTTGGTTCATCAATACCAGGTAAACCGACATTGACATCTAAAACATGAGCTCCTGCTTGTTCTTGTTTGATGGCTTCTACAACAAGTTCATCATAACGTTCTTCTTTTAAAGCAGCTTTTAATTTTTTCTTTCCTGTTGGATTTAATCTTTCTCCACAAACAACAACATGTTTTCCAAATTCAACAGTTGTTGTTCCTGAAGAGACACGTGTCAACAAAGAAACTTCTCTTGGAGTCACTGTTGTTGGGCAGTTTTCTTTTAATTTTTGAATAAATTCAGGGGTTGTTCCACAACATCCACCAACGATAGCGATTCCTTTTTTGACAAGAGGAACGATTGCCTCAATAAATTCATCTGCTTTCATTGGATAAACGGTTTGTCCATCTTCTAAAAGAGGAAGACCTGCATTTGGTTGAATCATAACAGGAAAAGAGGTACTTTCTAAAATGCTTTCAATAATTGGAGCCATTTCATTTGGTCCTAAAGAACAGTTGATCCCTAAAGCATCCACTTTTAATCCTTCTAAGACATTGACCATTGTAAGAGGATCACATCCTGATAAACTACGACCATTTGTTTCAAAGGTCATTGTTGCAAAAACAGGAAGATCACTACACTCTTTGACAGCTAAAATACTCGCTTTTAATTCATAAATATCTGTCATTGTTTCAAATAAAACAACATCAATATCCTCTTTTACAAGTTCTACCATTTGTTTAACGCTTTGATAAACTTCATCAAAAGTTAAAGTTCCCATCGGTTCCATAAGTTTACCAATAGGTCCAATATCTAAAGCAATATAAGCATCAGGTTTGATTTTTTTAGCTTCTTTTGCATTTTGAATAGCCGCTAAAATCACTTCTTGATAACTATATTTATGTTGTTCTAATTTAAGGGGATTTGCGCCAAATGTATTGGTTGTAATAAAATCAGCTCCTGCTTTTAAATAACGATGATGGATATCAATAATCATTTCAGGATGTTCAATATTATAATATTCTGGAATTTCTCCAGCCTTCATTCCTAGTTCTTGAAGTTGTGAACCAAAACCACCATCAAAAATAAGAAGATCTTTATTTAATCTTTCGCGTAACATGTTTGACCTCTCTTTCTAAAATTACAATCTTTTATATGTAAACAATTCTGACATGTTTTTTCTTTTCTATTATCACCTAAACCAATCAAACCAATCATTGATTTTTGAGGTAATAAAATATTACTTTCTTGAACCGTCAAACCAATTTTTTTAGAACTTTCGATAATGAATGCAAGCTCTTTATTGAGTTCAATAGGGACACGACCATAACCTGGACAAAAACGAAACGTTCTTTTACCAATCAGTTGTTCATTTTCATATTCATTACATTGCACTTCTAAAAAACTACTTGCAACGGCATCAAAAATAGTTGCTTTGGTCATATCGATATGACTGTAATAATGAGATCTTTTTTCAACTTGCAGGCCTAAAGTACAGCCAATAATAACAACATCATGACAATTTTGAAATAAATTATTCAAGTCTGGATAATCGAGATTTAAAGAAATTTCATCAATTCTTAAAGGATGAAAAGAAAGAGGAAATTTACGATAAGTTGCTCTAAAAGAACTCATTTTTTCAATTTCCTCTATGCATTCATCAATCAAAACATTCATTTTTTCATCAAGTATTTGATGATGATATCCTAAATACTTTAAAGCATTTTCTTTAATCTTTGAAAAATTCATCACGAATATATTCTGTTCTTTTTAAAATTTCTTTTGCAATCTCTGGTTTATTCATTGTATAAATATGTATTCCATCTACACCATGAGTCATTAAATCGATGATTTGATAAGTTGCATAGTGTAAACCAACTTCCCTTCCCGCTTTAGGATTTCCAGCAAAACGATCAATCATAGCTGCTAAATCAAACGGAACAGAACAATTTGACATTTTTGCGATATTTTTTAACTGTTTTGGATTATGAGCAGGCATAATTCCTACAAGAATAGGGACATGAATTCCAATTTTTCTTGCTTCTCTGACTAGACGATAATAATATTGATTGTCATAAAAAATTTGAGTAACAAGATATTTAGCTCCAGCATCGACTTTTTTCTTTAGGTTTAAAAGATCTTCTTCAAAGTTTTTAGCTTCATAATGTGTTTCTGGATAACATCCACCAGATAAACAAAAATCATTAGGAAAGTTTTCTTCAATGAATTCATTTAATTCACTGGCATATTTAAAATCACCATGATTAATACCATCACCATCTTTAGGATAGTCGCCACGTAAAGAAAGGACATTTTCAATATCATTTTCTTTAAGTTCTTCTAGAATTTCTTTGATTTCATCCTTTGTATTATTCATACATGTTAAATGAGCTACAGATTCAATACCATATTTATTTTTAATGGTTGAGGCAATCTTACATGTATTTTTAGATGTAGAACCATTAGCTCCATAAGTGACAGAAATGAAATCAGGATTCATTTTTGCTAGTTCATCAATGGTTGCATAAATAGATGTGATATCATTTTCATTATTTTTTGGTGGGAATATTTCAAAAGACAATGTTGGTCTTTTCTTTAATAATTCATTAATTTTCATATAGTACCTCGCTTTTTTTATACATTATATAGAAAAATAAATAGATAGTAAACGAAGAAAAAATAAAAGTTGGCTATTGTTTTAAACTATATCTCTTTCGTTTCAATAAGCATTTCCGCAATATTTGTTAGCGAATGACTTAATGAAGATAAAATAGCCACCAATAAAAATAAATCTTGATAGTTTTCAATTTTTAATTGATAATCATCCATTATTTTTTGAATCATTTTTTGAAGTTGGAAATTTAAAGAGTGTTTAATATCTATAAAATGATCATAAAGATTTGATAAATCATCGTTATTTTCATAAATAGGTGTCAATAGATCTTTAATTTCCTGAATGGAAAGATTATTTTTTAATTGATAGATGATCAACATTTGAATGATTTGTTCCTTAGTGTATTTTTTTCCTTTTACAGGCGTAATGACTTTTGCTTTGGAATAATTATTGATCATGGTTTTAGTAAGTAATTTATCATCTTCATTTTTTTTATGATTTGCTAGATGGGTTTCAAAAAGAGTCATAATTTGATCCATATAGAGATCTAAATCAGGAATATCTTTAGATGTAATAGAACTTTTTTGACTTTCTTTTTCAACAAGAGTTTCTAGTGTTTCTTTATTCATAATTTCACCTCATATTTATTTTATAGATTATCATATTTTTTTGCAATATAAACTATTTGAAATGGTTTTAAATACTACATATTTAAAAAAGTCATACTAGGATTTTAAAAAGCTTTATTGTATAATGTCCTTGGTGATTAGATGAAAAATATAAGTAAGAAAAATTGGGTTTTATATATTGTTACTTTTTTGGTGGTTGTTATTGGAGATCAACTTACAAAAATATTAGTGTCTTCTTCGATGATGCTAGGGCAATCGCAAGCGATTATTGATAATTTCTTTTATTATACATATTCGCATAATCAAGGAGCAGCTTGGGGAATGTTATCAGGACATATTAGTTTGTTTGTAGTTGTTTCGCTTGCTGCAGCAATTTTTATGTTTTATTACTTTAGTAAGACAACCAAAGCTCAAAGATTAACACGTTATGGAATTGTTTTAACTTTTGCAGGTCTTGTTGGAAATCTAACAGATCGTCTTTATTTTGGATATGTTAGAGATTTTATTGATTTTATTATTTTTGGTTATGATTTTCCTATTTTTAATATTGCTGATATGGCAGTAGTAATAGGAGTAGGATTGATTATTTTAGAGATTATATTTGAGGATTATATTAATGGAAAAAAGAAAATTAGAGATTAATGAAGAAAATGTACGTTTAGATAAGTTTATTATGAATTCAATTTCTGATTTATCAAGAACACTTATTCAAGAATATATTAAAGAAGGGCATGTTCTTGTAAATGGAAAAATTGAAAAAGCAAGTTATAAAATTAAAATGAATGATGCTATTGAAATCACGATTCCTGATAATAAGGAGATGGATGTTTTACCAGAAGATATTCCTTTAGATATCGTTTATGAAGATCAAGATGTTATCGTTGTCAATAAACCTTCAGGGATGATCGTTCATCCAAGTGTGGGAATTTATAGTGGTACTTTAGTAAATGCTTTACTTTATCATTGTAAAGATTTATCAGGAATCAATGGTGTGAATCGTCCTGGTATTGTTCATCGTATAGATAAAGAAACAAGTGGTTTATTAATGGTAGCAAAAAATGATAAAGCTCATAAATCATTGAGTGAACAGTTAAAAGAACATAGTGTTACACGTCGTTATGTGGCTTTAGTTCATGGTGTTATTCCACATGTTCATGGTAAAGTCAATGCACCAATTGGTAGAGATGTCAATGATCGTCAAAAAATGGCTGTCACAAAAAATAACAGTAAGGAAGCAATTACTAATTTTACAGTTTTAGAAAGATATGATGATATGTCTTTAATTGAATGTCGACTTGAAACAGGAAGAACGCATCAAATTAGGGTGCATATGTCTTATATTGGTTATCCAGTTTATGGAGATCCTAAGTATGGAAAGAAAAAAGATGATCAAAGTCATGGACAATTCTTACATGCTAAAAAATTAGGATTTATTCATCCTACTACAGGTGAATATTTAGAGTTTGAATGTCCTTTACCTGATTATTTTCAAGCAAAACTTGATGAATTGAAAGGAGAATAAAATGTCTAAAAAGATTATTAGTTGGCAACAATATTTTATGGGAGTTGCTAAGCTTTCAGCTTATCGTTCAAAAGATCCTAATACACAAGTAGGAGCGTGTATTGTTTCTCCAGAAAATAAGATCGTAGGAGTAGGATATAATGGACTTCCATGGGGATGCGAAGATGATCAGTTTCCATGGGCAGCAAGAGAAGGAGATTTGTATGATACAAAATATCCTTACGTTGTTCATGCAGAATTGAATGCCATCTTAAATAGTATTTCTCATTTACAAGGATGTACGATCTATGTTTCTTTATTCCCATGTCATGAATGTGTGAAAGCCATTATTCAAAGTGGTATTAAAGAAATTATTTATGAAGATGATAAATATAATGGAACAGACAGTGATCGTGCTGCAAAACGTATGTTAGATGCCGCGGGTGTCAAATACACAAAAATTCCAGCATTTGAATTAAATAGTTTATAAAATAAAAAGGTCTTCTTTGGAAGACCTTAAATTACATCTTTAATACGCTTATAATTAGTCATATTAGTTTTTGTTACTTTAAGTAACATTTTTTTACCATACTTTTTAGCAATACTTACAGCAACATGATCGACAACTGAGCTTGTATTACCACGAGGCAATTTCACTTTCAAGCTTCTAGACATGTTATTAAAATATTGGTAAAAGGCATATTTTGAAAGAATAGACGAACACATAATTGCAAAGTATTGTTCTTCTCCTTTTTGTTCAAAAGATAAATCCTTAACAACGATTACTTCACTCTTTAAATAATTATAATACGTTTTAGGTGAAACAAATTGATTTACGACTTTTTTATCAACTTTCATTGCAACTTTTTGCATTACATTTGTAACGGCTTGATTATAAAGTTTTGCTTTAATGTTTGCTAGATTATTACCAGCAGCTGCCATTTGATTGTAGTGAGAATTATCAAGAATCAACAAACTATAAACAAGTCGATCTTTGATCTCTCTAGCGATTTCAATAACTTCTTGAGGTGTCATGAGTTTAGGATCACGAACATTTAAGCTCGCTAACCAATCATAATCACGTTCATCGATATAGCATGCAACAACACATAATGGTCCAAAAAAATCACCTGATCCTGTTTCATCACAACCAATGTGAGAATAAGGATAATATTGTTTTTCTTGGTTTGATGGACCACCATCACTTAAAGGGGCATAGTTTTCAACATGCATATCCATAATATTCATTGGTTTGTTATTATTTGCTACATTCATGTCATTTCTTTCCTCCTACCATATATACTAATTATAGCATATTTTTCAAATTTTGACACTATATTTTTGTTTTGATACAATAATTGCAAGGAGGTATTTATGGCTTTATTAAATAATCCCTACATAATCGATATAATTATAGGTCTATTCCTTATTATATATACATTTATTGGTTATCTAAAAGGATTCATTATTCGACTTTATGACTTTTTTAGTCTTTTTATAGCTTATTTTCTAACAATTAATTTTTCTTTTCCTTTATCTAAATTGATTACACTTTATCAATTAGAAGGTTTATTAGAACCAATTGGTATAAAGGTAAATCAATTGTTAGTTGCTGTTATTTTATTTATTGTTGGTTATTTCATTTTAAAGGGAATTGGTGTTTTATTAAAACCGTTTTTAAAGAAAATTGTTTCTTTATTAAAAATGACAAAATTATTAGATCATTTATTAGGTTTGATTTTATCAATTATTGAAGGAATCATTATTGTATATTTTGTTCTTTCAATGATTTTTATTCCTTTTATCAATCAAGGAAAAGAAACGATTGAACAAACGTATATAGGCTCTTTTATAATTGATACCATGCCTCATTATTTTTCATCTATTGCTGATTTTAAAGATTTAAATCAATTAACACATCTAGATGTTTCTTTATCTGATGAAAAACAACTATCTATGGTGACAAATTTTATAGAAGAAGCAAGTCAAAATAAATGGTTAGATGATGAAACAATAAAAGATTTTATTTATAACTATTATAGTGAAATAGATTTACAAACAGTAGATCAAGAAGATTATCAAAGAATATCTTCTTTATGTCAAAATTATGATATTGATATCAATCTTTTAACGAAAGGACATTAGAAATGAAAAAGAGTTATCGAACATTGGAGTTTTCATTTATTCAAGATTATATTAAAAACTATTGTTTTAGTGAAATGGCTAAAAAGCGAATTGATCAAATACAGCCTTTTCAAGATATAGATGATTTAAAACTCTATCAAGATGATATTTCAAGTGCTATGAAAATCATCTATGCTTATGGACGTATTCCTTTAGCCCCTTATGAAGATATTAAAGAAATACTTCAAAAAGCACAAAAAGGTGGTGTTTGTTATCCTCAAGATTTATTAAAAATCGTACAAATATTAAAAAATGTACAAGAGGTACAAGCTTATTTGGATCAAGAAATTGAACAAAGTCATTTACTTGAAATATTTTCATTACTTTATTTACCTAAAGATTTATATAATGAAATTTTAAAATGCGTCGATCCAAGTGGAAATATTTATGATCATGCAAGTCATGAGCTTTATCGTTTAAGAAGACAAATTTCAGCGATTGAAGCCAATATGAGAAAGAAAATTGAAGCATTAAGAGCACAAAATAAAGATTATTTATCTCATGATGTTATTTCAACAAGAAATGATCATTTTGTTTTACCCGTCAATGTTTCTTATAAAACTCAAATCAAGGGAATTCATCATGGACATTCTTCTTCAGGAAGAACAACATATGTAGAACCAGAAGAAATTGTTTCTTACAACAATCAACTTTCACAAATTAAACAAGATGAACAACTAGAAATTCATCGTATTTTATTAGAACTAACAAAAAAGGTAAGAAGTTATGATCGTGTTTTAAATGAAGATTTAGAAATCATGATAGAAATGGATGCTGTTTTTGCTATTAGTGAATATGGCAAAAAGTTAGATATGGTGATGCCAGTTGTTGATGAAAATTGTCAGGAAATTGAGTTACTTAAAGCGAGACATCCTTTGATTGATCAAAAAGAAGTTGTTGCTAATGATATTGTTTTAAAGAAACCACAAGATATTTTACTCATTAGTGGAAGTAACACAGGAGGTAAAACAGTTGCTTTAAAAACAGCGGGTTTACTTTCTTTAATGGCTATTTGTGGACTTCCAATTCCTGTCACTCAAGCGAAACTTCCATTATTTGATGATGTTTTTGTAGATGTAGGAGATGAACAATCTATTGAACAATCGCTTTCTACTTTTTCATCACATATGAAAAGATTGGTTTTTATTACGCAACATGCGACAAAAAATAGTTTGGTTATAATTGATGAAATTTGTTCAGGAACTGATCCTAAAGAAGGTGAAAGTTTAGCAGAAGCTCTTTTAACTTATTTACATAAAAAAGGTGCTTATATTTTAGCTTCTACTCACTATAGTGCATTAAAAGAATTTGCGAAAGAATCAGATTATATTAAGATTGCTTCGGTTGAATTTGATCAAGAAAAAATGCAACCTACTTATCGTTTATTGGATGGTAGCGTAGGAAATTCTTATGCTATTGAAATTTCAAAACATTTAGGTTTAAATCAAGACATTATTCAACATGCTTTCATCATCAAAGATGAAAGTATGACAACATCACAAAAGTTATTAGAAAAATTACAATCAGAATTATCAGCTGTTTTACAAGAAAAAGAAGCTCTTGAAAAATTACAAAAAGAAACAGCAGATAAAGAAAAGCATTATCAACAATTGATTGATAATTATCAATCTAAAAAAGAAAAAATGATTGAAGAGGCTCAAAGTGATGCGAATAAGATTCTTGAAGAAGCACAAAATAAAGCAGATGAAATTTTAAAAGAATTACAAGGACAAATTAAGCCGCATCAAGTTATTCAAGCTAAAAAACAATTAGGTGATTTAAAACATCAAAAGAAACAAGTTGAAAATCATGAAGATCATGATTATAAAATAGGTGATATTGTTAAAGTATTATCTGTTAATCGACAAGGAGAAGTTGTTGACATCAATAAAAAAGGAATGTTGACGATCTCAATGGGTGGTTTAAAATTGAATGCTAAAAAAACAGAAGTTCAATTTATGCATGAAAAAGTTCCAGAAAAGAAAGAAACATCTAATATCCGCTCATTACGAAGAGCTAATAAACACAGTTATGAACTTAATATTATTGGTATGCGTTATGAAGAAGCAATGAATGCAGTAGATAAATTTATTGATGGAGCACTCGTATCAAATTATTCAACAGTACGAATTATCCATGGAATGGGAACAGGTGTTTTAAGAAAAGGTGTTCGAAAGTTATTGGATAAAAATAAATATGTAAAATCTTATCAAGATGGTGGACCAAATGAAGGTGGATTAGGTGCAACAGTGGTATATTTTGAATAATGGATCTTCAATATATTAAAGATAAGCTATCACTTTTACCAATGCAACCAGGCTGTTATTTAATGAAAGATAAAGATGGTACGGTGATTTATGTTGGAAAAGCAAAAAAATTAAAAAATAGGGTTTCTTCTTATTTTGCAGGAAGTCATAATTATAAAACAACAAAGCTTGTTCAAGAAATTGTTGATTTTGAATATATTGTGACAGATAGTGAAAAGGAAGCCCTTTTATTAGAAATCAATCTAATTAAAGATTATGCACCTAAATACAATATTAGTTTTATGGATAATAAATATTATCCATATATCCAATTAACAAAAGAAAGACACCCACGATTGAAAATCGTTCGAAACGCTAAGGATAAAAAACATAAACACTTTGGCCCTTTTCCAGATGGTACAGCAGCTAGAGAAACATTTAAATTATTAAATCGTCTGTATCCTCTAAGAAAATGTAATCACATTCCCAAAAAAACATGCCTTTACTATCAATTGAATCAATGTTTAGGGCCATGTGTCAATGAAGTAGATGAAGAAGAATATAAAAAAATAACCAAACAAATTACACAGTTTATTCAAGGAGATACCAAAGAAATCATCGATGATTTACAAAATAAAATGATGCAAGCTTCAGAAAGTTTAAATTTTGAACTTGCGAAAGAATACCGTGATTTGATTCAGCATATCAATCATGTTACAAGTAAACAACATGTTCAATTTGCAGATCAAATTGATCGAGATATTTTTGGCTATTATCAAGATAAAGGGTATCTTTCTTTACAACTTTTCTTTATGAGAAATGGAAAATTACTTGCAAGAGATTTAAATCTAGTACCTTTACAAGATGTCCATGAACAAATTACACAATTTATTGTTGGTTTTTATCAAGAAAATACATATCCTAAAGAGATTCTATTACCAGAGGATATTGATACAACTTTGTTAGAAGAAATAGTTGAATGCAAGATCATTAAACCTCAAAAAGGTCAAAAAGCAAAACTTGTAGAAATGGCAACAAATAATGCAAAAGAAGCTTTAGAAAAGAAATTTTTATTGATTGAAAAGAATCAAAAGGCAACGGTAGGTGCTATTAAACAATTGGGAGAAAAATTAAATATGATTACTCCTAGAAGAATTGAATTGTTTGATAACTCTAATATCCAAGGAGCTTATGCAGTTGCAGGAATGGTTTGCTTTGTTGATGGGGTACCTTCTAAAAAAGATTATCGTAAATTTAAAATCAAAACAGTTGAAGGACCAGATGATTACGGTAGTATGAAAGAAGTTATTTATCGTCGATATTATCGAGTACTTGTAGAAGGATTAAAAAAACCAGACTTGATTATTGTTGATGGTGGTAAAGGACAGATTAAAGTTGCAAAAGAAGTCATTGATAGCTTAAATATAGGTATTAAAGTATGTGGGCTAGCCAAAGATGATCATCATTCAACTGCTGTTTTAATTGATAGTGACTTTAATGAAATTAGTATTGATAAAAAAAGTGAACTCTTCTTTTTACTAACACGTATGCAAGATGAAGTCCATCGCTATGCGATTTCATTTCATAAAAATGTTCGTTCTAAATCTTTATTTCAGTCTATTTTAGATGATGTTGAAGGTATTGGACCAAAACGTAAAAAAGAATTATTAAAACATTTTGGTTCTGTTAAAAAATTAAAAGAAGCGACGCTTGAACAATTAGAAGAAGTCTTACCTAAAGAAGTGGCAAAAAATTTATTTACTGTTTTACAAAACACCAAATAATATAATTTTCATATACTACTATTAAGGAAGTGGACTATGAATATTATATTAACCCCAAGAGAAAAAGAAATATTTCATTTATTAGTCAAGAATTATTCTACAAAAGATATTGCTAGAAAGTTAAATATTAGTGAAAAAACAGTGAGAAATCATATATCAAATGTAATTCAAAAATTAGGTGTAAAATCGCGTATACAAGCAGTATTTGAATTGATTAGGTTAAAGGAATTACAGCTTTAGCTAATTCCTTTATTTTTTTTCTATAATTCTATATAATAGGGATGGTGATGAAGATGAAATTAAAAAGCTGGCATCTTTATGTTCTAGCAACCTTATGTTTTCTATTTGCTTTTACATCATTAAATATGAAATATGATCGTTTTTATCGAGTAAATGGTATAGATAATGATAATCGATCTTTAATAGAAAAGTATTTAGATAAAGAAGAACAGGATTATTTAATTGATCATGGAATATCAGTAGATGAGTTTATTGATTATATTACATATGATCAATTTCATTTACAATATTATCAATATTATAATGAGTTAAAAGAAGCTAAAAAATATGATTCATTAGAAAATTTAATTAATGATGTCAATAGTGTTGTTGATCGTCTTACAGTAGAATTTGGAACGCAAACAGATACATATTTTAAAACACTAATTAAAAATGATTTATTTTATGCTTATCAAAAAAGTACGTATTTTGATTTTGATAATGTACGTTATTATCAATTGTTAAGGACACTTTATAGTGATGATGATTATAGTTATATTATACTTACAAATAATTATGTAAATACTTTAGAAAATGAAAAAGATGATACATATAAGCTCTTTAAAGAAATGGTAAGTACGTATGATGCACAAGGTCTTTATATTTTGATGAATACAGAATTAAAAGCGAATGCTTCTCGACTATATAAAATAGATACAATGTCTCAAGTAATTGATGATACAACTTTTATTGGTGGTTATGAATCTAAACATATGAAAATGATTGAAAATATTTCAAGATTATCTTATTCCATGTATTTAAATGAAGAAGCTTATAATGCTTTAAAACAAATGTATGATGATTTATATAAAAATACTAAAAAAAGATTTTTAGTGACAAGTGCTTATAAAAGCTATGATGTTTTAAATTTAGAAGAAAATACGTCACAAGCTGGATATAGTGAATTTCAATTAGGAACATCTGTTTCTTTAAAAGTAAATGGGATAAAAGATGTTGAATTTGTTTCAACAGATGTTTATCAATGGCTTTTAGAACATAGTTATGAATATGGATATGTTTTAAGGTATCCAAGTGATAAAGTAACAATTACACAAAAAGAAAGTTGTAATATTTTTAGATATGTTGGCAAAGAAAATGCGCAAAAGATGCATAATCAAAATTTATGCTTAGAAGAATTAAATAATCAATAATTATTAGATCGTTATTCTAATTTAAGGAGATACTTATGAATAAAAAGGGTTGGTATTTGGTACTAATATTAGGTTTTTTATTAGTAACAATATAGCTAGGTAAATGGATAGGTTTACAAAGTCAAATGGATTTTATTGATCTAGCATTAGGACTAATGACGGGAATAGGACTTATTGTTGCTGCAAGTATTAAAATCAAAAGAGAAAGATAAATTTTTATTGACAAGTGTATTTTAATAAATATAATGAACATGAATTGAATAAACAACGGTAGGTGAGGTTACCGCAGGGATTTGGATATCCTAAGATTACTGCCGCAAAATTGTGGAGACACAATGCGCTGGTTAGCAGATAAAGTCGCAAAGGCTTTGTTTAATGTAATTGATATGCCCTGTGATACTAAAGCTTGAACGGATGAAATGAAGAATAGAACATCGCTCAAGCAGCGATGTTTTTTTGTGAGGAGGTGAGTTATATGGACGAGGGTTGTCAAAGGCAAATTCAAAGAAGGAGGAAATATAAAAATGAAAAAAGAATTAATGCTAGAATTATTAAATACAAAACAATACAAACAATTACATACTTTATTAATGGAAAACAATACTGTCGATATAGCTTATCTTTTACAACAAATAGAAATTGATGATTGTGCTATTGCTTTTCGTTTACTTTCTAAAAAGAAAGCAGCACAAGTATTTTCAAATATGGATATTAAAACGCAAAGTCAACTTGTAGAATTGTTTAGTGAAAAAGAGTTAGAATCATTGATTGAAAATCAATATATGGATGATCTTGTAGATTTAATCGAAGAATTACCTGCAAATTTAGTAACAAGACTTTTAAAACATGTTGATGAAAATCAAAGACAAGTCATCAATCAACTTTTGAGTTATCCTAAAGATAGTGCTGGAACAATTATGACTACTGAATTTCTTTCTTTAAAGAAAGAAACTCAACTTGAAGATGCTTTAAATTATATTAAACAAAATGGAAATCATTGTAAAAGCATTTATACAAGTTATGTTTGTCAAGATAAAAAATTAATAGGAATTGTTTCGACGAAAGATATTTTATTAAATGATGAAAATAAAAGTATTGAGGAAATTATGAAAGAAGATTTTCAATATGTTTATACTCATACAGATCAAGAAGAAGTTGTTAATATTTTTAGAAAATATGATTTAGTTGTTTTACCTGTTTTAGATGATGAAAAAATGCTTGTAGGAATTGTAACAGTTGATGATGTCATGGATGTTATGGTCGATGAAACAAGTGAAGATATTTCTAAAATGGCTGCTGTAGAACCACATGATAAAAGTTATTTTGAAACATCTGTTTTTGAACATGCTAAACATCGTATTATTTGGTTACTTGTATTGATGTTTTCTGCAACGCTTACAGGAAGTATTATTACAAGATATGAAAATGCTTTTCAAGCAGTTCCTTTATTAGTCTCATTTATTCCTATGTTAATGGATACGGGAGGAAATTGTGGCTCTCAAAGTTCTACTTTAATTATTAGAGGGATTGCTTTAAATGAAATTCGTTTTAAAAAAATTTTTAAAGTGATGTTTAAAGAATTTAGAATTGCATTAGTAGTAGGGGTGATTTTAGCAATTGCGAATGGACTTAGAATTTATGTGATGTATCAAGACCTTAATATTGCTTTTGTGATTGCTTTATCTTTAATTGTAACAGTTATTTTATCTAAATTAATTGGTTGTATTCTTCCTTTAGTTGCCAATCAAATTGGTTTAGACCCAGCAATTATGGCTTCACCACTTATTACAACAATTGTAGATACATGTTCTATTCTTGTTTATTTCAATATTGCAGTACACATTTTTAACTTATAAATTTTGTGCTACAATATAGAAAAATAAATGGGGGATGAAAAATGGAAATAAAAACAGTTGCTGTTTTAGGTGCTGGAGCAGTAGGTTCATATATTATTTGGGGACTAGATAAAAAAGTAAAATTAGGTGTTATTGGCGAAGGGAAACGTGCTAAACGTCTACAAAAGGGATGTTTGATCAATGATCAAATGTATTATCCTGAAGTATGGTCACCGACAGAAGCACATGGAGTGGATTTACTGATTGTTTCTTTAAAATATTGTGCTTTAAAAGATGCCTTAAAATCTATTCAAACGATTGTTGATGATCATACAATTGTCATGTCTTTAATGAATGGCGTAGATAGTGAAGAAATCATTGGAGAAGCCATTGGAAAAGAACATCTTATGCCATCTTTAATTAAGATTGCTTCACGTAAAGAAAATGGTTATCGTTTTGATCCTGAAACAACTATTGGAATTATTTTTGGAGAATTACAAGCACATTGTCAAAGCAAACGTGTACAAGCAATAGTATCATTATTTGAAAATACAGGAATCCACTTTCGTGTAAGTGAATATATTCAAGAAGAAATTTGGAGTAAATTTCGTTTAAATATTTGTAATAATTTACCTCAAGCTATTTTAGGTGCAGGAGTAGGATGTTATCGAGATAGTGAACATATGAAATTTATTCAAGATGGTTTGCGTCATGAACTTGAAAATATTGCACACGCTAAAGGAATTGATTTAAGTAAAGCTGATTCTTCTTCATCGCGGGGAAGTGCTGTGCCAGCAAGTGCTCGTTATTCAACATTGCAAGATTTAGATGCTAAACGTCATAGTGAAATTGATATGTTTTCTGGAGCGTTGATTAAAATGGGGAAGGAGCTTCATATTCCTACACCTTATAATGAATATACTTATCATATGATTAAAGCACTTGAAGAAAAGAATGATGGTTTGTTTGATTATGATCAAGAAAATCAAAGAAATATGTGTTCTAAATAAGAAGATACCAAATGTTATCTTCTTTTTTTATAAAATCAATCTTTTTATTATGTAAAAAATGATTTTTTTCTTTAAAAGTTTGAACATTATGATAAAATGAACAAGGTGGAGGTGGTAATAATGATAGTAGACCCGTTATCCGGTGGACACAATGGTAATAGTGAGGATCATTTACCACCGTCGGTAAAGTTCCTCTTTAAATAAGAGGGGGAAAATAAATGATAAAACAAATGACTTCTGAAGAATTAAAAAATTTAATTCTTCATGGGAATAAAGAAATAATTAAAGAAGTTTTAGAAAATATTCACCCGGCAGATATCCTTGATATTTTACATGAAGATGAAGATTCATCAAAAGAAATTTTAGAACATTTACCAAATGAAGTTATTGGTGATATTTTAGATGAAGAAGATGATGAAGAACTTATCTTAGAATGGTTGAATTTATTTTCAAAATACAAACAAAAACAAATCTTAGATGAAGTAAGTCATGACGTTATTACGGATGTTATCGGATCAATCGAAGATGAAGATGAAAAAAATGCTTTTTTAGAGTTATTGGAAGATGACGATAAAGAAGATGTCAAACAGTTATTACAATATAACCCAGAAACTGCTGGGGGAATCATGACAACTGAATATTTAGATATTCATGCAAATAATACAGTCAAAGAAACATTGTTATTTTTGCAAACAACGGAAGAAGAACCTAGACATTATCTTTATGTTGTAGATAAAGATAATGTCTTAAAGGGGGTTGTTTCTTTAGGTGATATCGTTACAAGTACCTTTGATACACCAATGCTTGAGATTACAAATCAAAATGTTAAAGCTGTTTATTATTATGAAGACCAAGAAGAAGTTGCGAAGACTTTTAGTAAATATGGATATATTTTGATGCCTGTTATAGATGAACAACATCATTTATTAGGTGTTATTGATATCGATGATGTTATGGATGTCATCGAAGAAGAAACAACAGAAGACATGAACTTATTAGGAGGTGTTGGTTCTGAAGAACGTTTAGATTCAACACTTGTAGAATCTTTTAAAAACCGTATTCCTTGGTTGATTGTCAATCTTTTTACAGCAATTATGGCTTCAAGTGTTGTTAGTGTTTTTGAAGGAACAATTGCGAAAGTTGTTGCTCTTGCAACGATTAGCCCGATTATTACAGGAATGGGTGGTAATGCCGGAACACAAACTTTAACTATTGTTGTTCGTGGTTTATCACTAGGAGAATTAGATAAAGAAAATGCTCGCAAAGTTTTATTAAAAGAAATTGGACTTGGTATTTTAAATGGTGTTATCATTGGGGCATTAGTTTCAGTAGGGGCTTGGTTCTTTGCTGGTAATCCATGGTTTGGTGTTGTAGCTGGACTCGCCATGATTTGTAACATGATCGTTGCCACACTTGCAGGTTATTTTGTACCGGTTATTTTAGATAGATTTCATGTTGATCCAGCCCTTGCCAGTGGGGTTTTTGTAACAACATGTACAGATATGTTTGGCTTCTTTGCATTTTTAGGACTTGCAACCATTTTAATGTCACATTTACTCTAAAAAAAAACATTGGAAAAAAAGCCAATGTTTTTTTATATAAGTTGATATTTTTTCATGGTTTTATAAATACCATCTTCAGCAATATCATCACATACTTCATCAGCAATTGCTTTTAAACCTTCTTTAGCGTTACCAACAGCGATACCGATATGGCAATACTCTAACATATCAGCGTCATTCATGCCATCGCCAAAGGCAAAAGTATTTTCTTGAGGAATATTTAAATGATTGATAAGTGCTTCAATGGCACTTGCCTTGTTAACACCAACAACGGATAATTCTCCTGAGTCATCTCCAAAAGAAGGAACGGTACAATGAATAACATTGAATGCATCAGAAAAGTTATCTATAATTGTTTGAAAAGGAATATCTTTATTTTCTAAAAAACAAATTTTATTGACATCACTACGATACATACTTTCTCCCTCTATTAAAGATGTAATAAAGTGACTTGGTTGTTCAGCTTTTTTCTTTCTAGCCTTTTCGTCATTTTCTAAATCGCCATAAGTAATCATTTCTAAGCGAGATACTAAATTTTCACTAGCAAATAATCCACCATTACTTTCAAGATAGTAGTCATAATCATTTTCTTCAAAGAAATCAACGACACGATGTACATCTTTGTTAGATACTTTTTTATGATAAAGCATTTCATCACCAATGGTTACAAAGCCACCACCAGCACCAATGATGCCATCAAAACCGATATCTAAAATATGTGGGTAGATTTCAGCAAGTGATCTTCCTGTACATAAAAAACATAAATTCCCTTTTTTTCTTGTTTCTCTTACTGCTTTGATTGTTGATTCTGGTACATATTCTCTTGCAGGTCTAACATCAACGAGAGTACCATCAACATCAAAAAAGATAATTTTTTTATTCATAACTAACCTCCAACTTAATTTTATTATAGCGAAAAGAATGTATTGAAATTAATTTTTTTCATTTCGTGCAAATATTTTTGTTTTCAATAAAATAAGAGTAAAATTATAAATGGAAGGTGAATGTATGAAAGGAAATACACAGGATTTAACAAAAGGAAGTATTGTCAAAGCAATTATTTTGTTTTCAATTCCTTTATTAATAGGTAACTTATTTCAACAACTTTATAATGCAGTCGATTCTTATGTTGTAGGAAATTATGTTGGAAAAGTTGCTTTAGCGGCAGTTGGTGCAAGTACACCAATTATTAATATGTTGATTGGTTTTTTTATGGGCATTTCAACAGGGGCAGGAGTTGTCATTGCTCAATTCTTTGGAGCTGGTAATACTTGTAAAATGAAAAGAGCAATTCATAATAGTATCGCTTTAACTCTTGTTATGGGAGTTGTTTTAACGATTGTTGGTTTATTATTTAATGATCCAATTTTAAAAGCAATTGGTGTTCCTAGTGAAGTGTTTTCTGAAGCTTCAACGTATTTATCTATTTATTTTTGGAGTCTTATTTTTGTAATGGTCTATAATATGGGATCAGGTATCTTACGTTCGGTGGGAGATTCTAAAAGACCGCTTTATTTTTTGATTTTTTCAAGTGTTGTTAATATTATCCTAGACTTTTTATTTGTTAAATATTTTCATTTTGGTGTAGCTGGTGCAGGATATGCGACTTTAATTGCTCAAGCTATTTCAGCAATTATGGTTATGTATGTTTTAATGAAAACAGAGGATGATTATAAAGTTATTTTAAAGGAAATTGGTTTTGACAAAGAAATTTTATTAAAAATTATAAAAATTGGTTTACCTACAGGTTTTCAACAAAGTATTGTTTCTTTATCAAATGTCATTGTTCAATCTTATATTAATGTTTATGGAGCCTCTGTTATAGCAGGTTATTCTGTAACGATTAAAATAGATGGTTTTGTTAACTTACCTTTACAAGCTTTTAATATGGCTATTACAACTTTTGTTGGTCAAAATATAGGAGCTAAACAGTATGACCGTGTAAAAAAAGGAGCTTATATTACAACAGCATTAGCAACACTTACCATTGCTTGTTTTGTAGTAATTATGTATTTCTTTGGTCGTGATTTTATTGCTTTATTTAATCAAGAAAAAGATGTGATTGATGCTGGAAGATTGATGCAGTTAACATTCTTACCATTCTATATTGTTTTACCAATCAATCAAGTTATCAATGGAGTTTTACGTGGAGCTGGACGTTCAGCTGTTCCAATGTATGTGATGATATTCTCTTTTGTTTTCTTAAGACAAATTTATCTTTTCTTAATTACAAAAGTAACAAGTGATATTGTTTATGTCTTTTTAGGATGGCCTACAACATGGGTCGTATGTAGTTTGATTTTTATTATTTATTTTTTCAAAGTACAATGGTTACCACAAGAAAAAGATGCCTAGGCATCTTTTTGGTTTAATATTTTATTTTTATCAATGATAGGTTTTTGATATGTTTTAGAATCATTGATATCAAATTGTTTTAAATAATCAATTACTTGATTTGTAAGATATGTTGGTGTAGAAGCTCCTGAGCTTACAGCAGCGTATCTTTTATTTTTTAACCATTCAATTTCTAAATCTTCAATACTTTCAATCATATAAACATCACATGTATGATAATCATGAGCAATACTAGCAAGTTTTCTTGTGTTGTTTGAATGAGGATCACCCACAATAAAGATAATATCAACATCATCTTCAATGTTTTTAATAGCTTCTTGACGTATTTTAGTAGCTGTGCATGTTTCTTTTTCAATTTCTACAAAAGGTAAAATTTCTTTTGCTTTTTCGCATAAATCATAAACATCATAAAGAGACATTGTTGTTTGATTAGTCATAACATATTTTTTAGTAGGATCTAATGTTTTTAAATCATCTCTATTTGTTATTAAATGAATTCTTTTTTCATCAATTGAAATTGCGCCTTCTGCTTCAGGATGTCCCTTTTTACCAATATACAAAATTTCATAACCTTCATTTAATTTATCTTGAATAAGATCATGAGTTTTAATTACATCTAAACAAGAGGCATCAATTACTTCTAAACCTTTTTCTTTCGCTTTATCAAATACTTTTTGACTTGCTCCATGAGCAGTAATAATGACTTTTCCTTCATTGATTTCATCTAATAGTTCTAATCGTGTTTTTCCTTTGATATCAATTGTTTGAATTCCTAAATCTTCTAAGGCATTTACAATATATTGATTATGTACAATCATTCCTAGAATATAAACAGGTGTTGTTTGGTGTGCTTGTTTTTTAGCTATTTCAATTGCACGAACAACGCCTTTACAATAACCTCTAGGAACAATACCTTTTACTAACATCTTTTATCACCTCAAAGATGATTATAACATATTTTCAAATATTTCATTGTTTTCTTTAGAAATTGGTTTTAATTCCTTTTCTATTTCATCAAAATCTATGTCATTTAAATGATTCATTGCTTTTAATAAAGTCAAACCTTGTTTGGTATTATCAATTAATGGTTTTACTTGATAGATAATAGGAATAACTTGATTTGCGATTTGAATACCTCGTATCGTTGTATGAAGAGTATGTTGTAAATTAAATTTTTTAGGCATTCTTTGAAAATAAGGATACATCTGAGGTTGATAGTAATAATAATTGGGGTTTTGATAAGGATACATAAAATCACCTACTATAAAATATGATAAAAAGATAAAAAAGTGAAACTTAAAAAGATAAGATAAAAATTACAAAGAAAAATAAAAACCCTTACATTGAAATAGAGGGTATGTTATACTCACAAATAGTGAGGTGTTTAAATGATTAGAATATTATTATGTTGTGGTGGGGGCTTTTCTTCAAGTGCTATTGCAACAAGGATGAAAAAAGAAATTAAAGAAAAAAATTTAGAAGATAAATACAGTATTGAATTTTTACCATTTGGTTTAGGATTAAAAGAATTAGACCGTTTTGATGTTGTTATTTTATGTCCACATTTGAAGGTAGAATTAGATAGAGCTTTAAAAAATCAAACAATTGATAAACCACTTTATTTACTTCCACCTAAAATGTATGGACTCATGAAATTTGATGAAATCATTGTCGATATTGAAGATGTAATGAAAATGTATCAAGAAAATCCAGTCGTACCTGTGAAATTTCCTGGAGAAGATAATTTATTACGTATTACTAGAGGTGTTGCTTATCGCCACGCACATCCCTTAAAATAGGGAAAGTTGTCGATCAATATAAGAAACCTGTTTTGCTTCTTTAATAATATCGTCTTTTTGAAAGTCTCCAATTAAAAAAGGGGACTTTTTATTATGCATTTTAACATTTTTTAAAACAGTTACACGATCGTAATTGGCATAACAATAAAGGCAACTATGTAAACACGTATTATAAACGCCAATATCATTATTTAATAAACAACGGCATCCTTGTCTAGCTTCATTTATTTTAGGTAGTTTTAATGAATGACCTAGAGCTCTTTCAATAATTTGTTGATTCATACATCCACTTGTATGAACACCTGTTGTTTTTAAAGATTCATTTTCGTGACATGTATAGATTTCAATGTTATATTTTTTTCCAATTTCTACAAATTTTTGACAAAGATAGATTTGATCTTTTTGGTTTACTTCTTGAACTTCTTTAAAATTCTTTTTTGTTTTTTGATATAAATCGATAAAACTAATGACACATTGATGAGTATATCCAGTTAGTTTTTGACACATTTTTTCAAAGATTCGAAGATGATATTCAATGGTATAATAATCATTTAAAAAGATAGGGTCATAACGCCAACCAATACAATGACTTCCTATTTTTTTAGATAGTTCAATGAAGCTACGAATAATTTCATTTTTATTGGGAACATAGGGTTCAATCGTTTGATTGTAAGGGGTGATTGTTACAAACCAAAATTGTTTATAGTCTTTAATTAAATCTAGACGTGAAAGCATTGGTTTAGGATTTTTAGTACAAAAACAAATAATATCAATGACTTGAGGATCTAAAATATATTTTGTGACTTGATGAGGGAAATAGGGATTACGAACACAGACAAAACCTTCTTGAATACGATTAAAAAACCAGTCACTAAAAAAGGCAGGAATGTCTGTACGATTACCAGTATTTAAGATCATCTAATCACCTCCAACAAGAATATTATAGAATAATTATAAAAATCCATCCATAATATTTGTTGAAATGTATCAAAAATATGGTATAATAACGTGACTAAAAAAAGAAAAAAGGAGGATTTTATGGCAACTTTTCAAGATTTTAAATTACAAGAATATTGTAATCAAGTAATTAAAGAGTTAGGTTTTAAAAAGCCAACCCCAATACAAGAAAAAGTCATTCCCCTTGTATTAAAAAATAGAGATATTATCGGGATTTCACAAACAGGGACAGGTAAATCACATGCATTTTTATTACCAATCATGTCTCGTATTGATGTCAATAAAGATTGTGTGCAAGCTGTTATTACAGCACCAACAAGAGAACTTGCTTCTCAATTATTTAATAACGCTAAAACATTTACAAAATATTTACCAGAATTACGTGTTTCATTGATTGTTGGAGGAAGTGACCGTCAAAGAGCTGTTAATAAACTTTCAACACAACCACACGTGGTTATTGGAACACCAGGACGTATCAAAGATTTATCTTTAGATGCGAAAGCTTTACAAATTACAACAGCAAAAACTTTTGTAGTCGATGAAGCAGATATGACATTAGAATTTGGTTATTTAGAAGATATTGATGCTGTGGCAGGAAAAATGGCTGATGATCTACAAATGATGGTTTTCTCAGCAACGATTCCACAAAATCTAAGACCATTTTTAAAGAAATATATGCAAAGTCCAATTACTATTGAAATCGATAGTAAACTTGCTACAACAGCCAATGTTGAACATATTTTACTCGCAACAAAGCATCAAGATCGTTATGATGTTTTAAAGAAGATCATGGCAACAATTGATCCTTATATTTGTATTATTTTCGCGAATAAAAGAACAGAAGTATCAAAGATTACGCGACAATTAAGAGAAGATGGTTATAAAGTTGGAGAAATTCACGGAGATTTAGAACCTCGTGAAAGAAAGAAAATGATGCGACAAATCAATAACAATGAATATCAATACATTGTTGCGACAGATATTGCTGCACGTGGAATTGATATTGATGGTGTTTCTCATGTCATTAATATGCAATTTCCAACAGAACCTGATTTTTATATTCATCGAAGTGGACGTTCAGGGCGTGGAAACTATACAGGTATTTGTTATAGTATGTATGATACAACGGATGAAAAAAATATTGCAATTCTTGAAAGAAAAGGGATTGAATTTAAGAATATGCAACTTAAAAACGGACAATTTGTGGATTTAGGACAAAGAGAAAAACGTAAAAAACGTATTCGTCAACAAACTGAACTTGAAAAACAAGTTCAAATGATTATCCGTAAACCTAAAAAAGTGAAACCAGGATATAAAAAGAAACGTAAATATCAAGTTGAACAAGTTGTACGTAAACAAAAACGTGCGATGATTCGTGATGATATCCGTCGTCAAAAGAAAGAACGTGCCCGTCAAGCACAAATCGCTAAACGTATGGAGGAAGGCAATGATAATTGGTAGTCATGTCTCAATGTCTGGAAAAGACATGCTTTTAGGTTCAGTAAAAGAAGCTTTATCTTATGGTGCTAATACGTTTATGTTTTATACAGGTGCACCACAAAATACGAGAAGAAAAGCTATTAGTGAATTAAAGGTGGAAGAGGCAAAAGCTTTAATGAAGGAAAATAACATTGATTTAAAAAATGTTGTTGTTCATGCACCTTATATCATTAATCTTGCTAACACGGTTAAAGAAGAAACTTTTGAATTAGCTGTTAACTTCTTAAAACAAGAACTCCAAAGATGTCAAGATATTGGGACATCGATTCTTGTTTTACATCCTGGAAGTCATGTAAAAGCTGGAGAAGAAGTAGGTCTTCAACAAATCATTAAAGGTTTAAATGAAGTATTAAAAGATACACCTTATCAAGGAAAGATCGCCTTAGAAACAATGGCAGGAAAAGGCAGTGAGTTAGGAAAGACATTTGAAGAAATCAATTATTTGATTTCTCATTGTGATTATCCTGAAAAATTAGGTGTTTGTTTAGATACATGTCATATTCACGATGCAGGTTATGATTTATCAAATTTTGATGCAATCTTAGATGAATTTGATCAAGTGATTAGTTTAGATCGTTTACTTGTTGTTCATTTAAATGATTCTAAAAATGTTAAAGGTGCTCATAAGGATCGTCATGCAAATCTTGGCTTAGGTGAGATTGGTTTTGATATTTTAAATGGGATTGCTCATAATGAAAGAATAAAAGATGTTCCTAAGATCTTAGAAACACCTTATATTGATGGCAAAGCTCCTTATAAAGAAGAAATAGATATGTTGAAAAATCAAGAATTTAGAAATATTGAATGATGATTTTGAAACAAAGATTTCAATTTTAAACTAGTGGCAACACTAGTTTTTTTCATAATTGATTGAAATAGAATAGGTAAATAATGTTCACTACAGAGTAAAAAACGGTTTTGATCTATCACTTGATAGATCGCCTTCAAATCTTCTTCATTTAGCTCTAATGCTTGTATTTCCTTATTGCTTCTAAAATCTTCATACGATAAAAAATGTTCAATGAATAAATTTTCCATAGTTTTACGCCTCCATAGTTATATATATGAAAAAAAGATGGTTATTATGAATTAACCATCTTTAAAATTTCATCTTTGAGCGTTTGTACCATATCTTCTTGTTTAACTTTTTTAATAATTTTTCCTTTTTTAATCAATAATCCTTCTTTAACACCACCGGCAATACCAATATCGGCATTTTTGGCTTCACCTGGACCGTTAACTGCACAACCCATAATGGCTACGGTAATATCTTGATGGATATTATTTAAGAAATCTTCAATTTCTTTAGCGACTGGAATCAAATCATATTGAATTCTTCCACAAGTTGGACAAGATACAAGGGTAGGAACATTTTTAATTAACCCCAATTCTTTAAGCAATGTTTTTGCTACTTTAATTTCTTCTACAGGATGATCACTTAAAGAAACACGAATCGTATTTCCAATTCCTTGATATAATAAAGTACCAATACCTAAAGAAGATTTAATTGTTCCTCCAAGTTTTGTTCCTGCTTCTGTAACCCCTAAATGAAGGGGACAATCAAAGGTTTCACTAGCAAGTGTATAGGCCTCAATTGTAAGCATTGTATCGGAAGATTTTAAAGAAATACAATAATCATGGAAATCTAGACTTTCCAAAATATCAATATGTTTCTTTGCACTTTCAATCATTCCTTTAGCAGTAGGACGACCATATTTTTCTAAGATATCTTTTTCTAAAGAACCACTATTGACACCAATACGAATAGGAATATGATGTTCTTTACAAGATTCAACAACGGCTTTTACCTTTTCAATACTTCCAATATTTCCAGGATTGATACGAATTTTATCAATTCCTGATTCAATCGCAATCAAAGCTAAACGATAGTCAAAATGAATATCGGCAACTAAAGGAATATGCACTTGTTTTTTAATATCTGCTATCGCATATGCATCTTCTTTGTCAAAAACAGCCATTCTAACCATTTCACAACCGGCATCTTCCAATTCCTGAATTTGTTTAACGGTTGCTTCTACATTTTTAGTTTTGGTATTTGTCATGGATTGAATAATGACATGATTATTACCACCTAATGTTAAATTTCCTACTTGAAACGCTCTTGTTTGTTCTCTTTTCATTTCTATCACCTAATACTATTATAAATTATTTTACCAGCTTTTCAAATTCATTTAACAAATCTTCAAAATAATGGAAAGCATCATCATAAATAGCGTCATCTAAAGGATCAACACCCGCATGACTTAATAAGTCAACAGGAGATTCTTTTCCACCTGATTTTAAGAAGTTTAAATAACGTTCAACTTGTTGCGTGTCACCATTTAATATACGTTTAACGATAGCTAAAGCAACAGTCATTCCTAAAGTATATTTATAAACATAATAATCATAATAGAAATGAGGAACATAATAACAAGACCAACCTACAAGTTCATCCATTTTTACATCTTCACCAAAGTATTCTTGATTCAATTTTGCATAAAGATCAGTCATGATTTTAGAAGACATGGGTTCATTGTTTTTAGCCATTTCATGAAGACGGTGTTCAAAGTCCGCAAACATTGGTTGTCTAAAAATAAGACCAACACAATTTTCTAATTGTTCATAAATATAATAAGCTTTTTCTTCTTTAGATGAAGCATGATCCATCATATAGTTGATAAGTAAAGTTTCATTAACGGTTGAAGCGACTTCAGCGACAAAGATACGATAATTACTATTAATATAATCTTGATTATGGCTTGATAAATACGTATGCACACTATGACCTAATTCATGGATCATAGTTGATAAAGAATTATAATCACCAATGAAATTCATTAAAATATAAGGTTGTGTTAGGTAACTTCCGCTACTATAAGCGCCACCACGTTTACCAACAGTAGGATAGTAATCGATCCATCTTTCCTCTTTAGCACGATTAATAATAGCTAAATAATCTTTACCAAAAGGTGCTAAAGCTTGATTAATGATGTCAAAACATTCTTCAATTGTAAATTTCTTAGAAACACTTTTTACAAGAGAAACTGATAAATCATAATTATAGAGTTCATCTAGCCCAAGAATTTCTTTTTTTAAATGATTATAGCGATGGAATAAATAGCGATATTCATTATTTGCTTTATCTAAAATTTTAAAGAATAAATCAGTAGGGACATCATCATTAAAAACACTTGCTGCAAGTGGTGAATCAAAATGACGGATATCACTATAAAAAGCATCTTTTTTCATAACCCCTGAAAGCGTAGAAGCAAAAGTATTTTCAAAACGCTGATATTCTTTAAAGAAATGATGGTAGGCTTGTTTTCTAACGTCTCTATTTTTGTTCTTTAAAAATTCATTAAGTGTTGCTTGATTTAATGTTTTCTTTTGACCATTGACTTCAACATCTTCAAATTCTAGGCGTAAAGAATCAAAAACTTGTTCTGCTAATTCAGAGATATTGTCTACTTTTGCAACCAATTCTTCTTGTTCTTTATCTAATAAATGAGGTTTAAATGCTAAAGCATTTTCTAAAGAATACCGATAAGATTTTAAACGTTCATCTTTTAAATATTCTCTTACTGTTTCATCATTTTCAACGATTTCATTATCAACAAAAACAAGTTTAACACTTGATTGTTGAATGAGTGACATCACTGTTGCCAACATCTTTTGATATTCTTGATTTTTAGGTTCTACATCGCAGTTTAAATGCGCAAAGCAATAGGCTTTACTTACAAGCATGGACATTTCGTCACGCTTTGATAAAAAACGTAGAAATGTTTCAATGCTTTCTGTAAGCTTTCCTTGAAATGAAGTCAATTCATCAAGTAATTGTTGACTGACTTCTATATCATGATAAAACTCTTGAGGATCTTGATAAATTTTAGAAAGATCCCAAGTATATTTTTCTTCTATATCTTTTCTTTCCATAAATACATCTCCTTGTAATGTAAAAATATTTTACTCTTATTTTATTTCAAAGTCTATTAACATTATAATCAAGAAAAGAAAGAATAAACAAAAAAACCAGACATTTGTCTGGTTTCAATGATTAGATTGAGTTAACTAATTTAGCTAATTTAGATTTTTGTCTAATAGCGTAGTTTTTATGATGGATTCCTTTGTTTACATAAGAATCTAATTTGCTAGAAGCGATTACTAATGCTTTTTCAGCAGCTTCTTTATTTCCAGCTTCAACTTCAGCTCTTACGTTTTTGATTGCAGTTTTTAAAGCTGATTTATAAGAAGCGTTTTTAGCTCTTTTTTTGTTATCGTTTTTATAACGTTTAATTTGTTGTTTCATATTTGCCATGATCTTTCACCTCGCTTTGCAATTTGCCATTTCATTATATATAAAAAGTCAAGTAATTGCAACAATTTTGTGTAATTTGTTGGAAATAAGGTAATAATTTTTAAGGTGAGAATATGAATAAGTACAATACACATAGTGATTTGGCGAAAGAATCTTTAGAATTATTAAAGGAAGGAAAACATTATAAGCGCTTTATTGAAAAAATGGATAATTTTTCAATAGAAACCTATGAATTTTTAGAAGATACGGATTATTTGAAAAAGGGAAAGTATATCGAAATTTTTTTTAAAGAATCTTTTATGTCAATTAGTCAACATGTGACTCGACTTTTAAAAGAGATGATAGATCAAAATGATTATCCCCGTATTTTAATTATTGGACTAGGAAATCCTTATTTAACCAGTGATGCCATTGGACCACGTACCTTAAGAGACATTCGTGTGACTCATTATTTAGATGATGGTCTTAAGTTAGAAAATCATTATTATGATATTTTATCATTGACACCAGGTGTGATGTATCAAACAGGAGTTGAGACAGTTGAAGTGATTCAAGCAATGGTTGATCAGTTTCAAATTGATTTAGTGATCGCTATTGATGCTTTATGTGCAAGAGATTATCAAAAATTAGGACATGTGATTCAAATTAATAATGTTGGGATTCATCCAGGAAGTGGTATTGGTAATCATCGTCAGGCCATTCAAGAAGAAACTTTAGGATGTCCTGTCATCGCAATTGGTGTTCCTACAGTGATTTATGCCAGTTCCATTGTAAGAGATGTTTTTCAATTAATGAAAGACTATTTTGGGGATGCTTTGGATATAAAAAATAAATTAAAGATTGGTAAAAGAAAGAAATATGAAGGAGAGCTTTCTGTAAGTCAAAAACAGTATTTATTAGGGCATGTAGGAAGTCTTGAACAAGAAGAATTAGAATCGTTGCTTTATGAAATACTGACACCAGTTGATCGTAATTTTGTGATGTCTGATAAACAAATTGACGAAACGGTAGAAAAGGTAAGTGCCATTCTTTCAAAGGCTTTAAATGACTTAAGGTATAATTCTTGATTTATTTCATATATTTGAATACATACAAGGAGAGCGCCTATGAAAATAAAAGTATCTATTCAAATTATTTTCAAAATAATGATCATTGTTTTAATGATTATCTATTTACCTTCTTATAGTCATCAAAATGTGAAAGTTTTTAAAGCAATTTCAACAACGGAAGCCTTGCAGACAAGCGTACCAGTTACCTCAAGTAAGAAAATTCATCTATATAATACACATCAAGGAGAAGAATATGTTGGATATAATGTAAAAGAGGGAGCAAGTTATTTAAAGGATTGTTTAACAAAAGAAGGTTATTTTTGTGATGTTGAACAAAATGATTTTGAAAACTATAAAAATATACATCGAATTGCATATAATCAATCTTATGTTGTTTCAAAGATGTATTTAGAAAATTCTTTAAGAGAAAATGGGCAATATGATTTAGTCATTGATTTTCATCGAGATAGCCTTGATAAAAAATATTCTACACTGGTTTATAATCAAAAAAGTTATGCTAAGATTTTGTTTGTCGTAGGAAAAAGTAGTGGAAAATTTGATATGGTCAATCAATTATCTACAGAACTTTCTAACAGGGCAAATGAGAAAGTGCCAGGATTATCTAAAGGAATTATGGTAAAGAAAAATCATTATAATCAAGGGATTTGTGATCATACGATTTTAATTGAATTTGGAGGGCAAAATAATACGAAAGAAGAAGTCCAAAATACAATCGAAGTGATGTCTCAAGTAATTAAGGAGTATTTACAATGAAAGAACTTTTAATTGATTTTACAATGGTCGGTTTATTATTATTTTGTATGAATGGTTTGTTGAATAATCATTATATTCAAAATGAAATGGTTTCTAAAAATATTGTTGCTTTTGAACAAAATGTACAAAAACAAAAAGAAGTTAATTCAGACGAAGGTCTCTATGATAATCAAAAAGATAATACACTTTCTTTAATTGTTAAAAAGATAAGTCAAATTTGTATCCAAATAATTCAAACAATTGTCTTGCTTATCTCTCAATTTATTAGTAATATCTTATAGAAGGAAGTGAAAAGAATGAATCAATTAAAAATCGTATTTATGGGAACAGCAACTTTCTCTGAAGCTGTTTTAAAAAACTTAATTCAACATGATTACAACATCGTCCAAGTTGTTTCACAACCAGACCGTCGTGTTGGAAGAAAAAAAGAACTTAAAATGCCTGAAGTTAAAGTTGTGGCCTTAGAACATGATATACCCGTATTTCAACCACAACGTATCAAAGATGATTATCAAGCTATTATAGATATGCAACCTGATTTAATTATTACAGCTGCTTATGGACAAATGATTCCACAAGAAGTTTTAGATTGCCCACGTCTTGGATGTATTAACGTTCATGCGTCATTACTTCCAAAATATCGTGGAGGAGCACCTGTTCATTATGCCATTTTAAATGGAGATGAAAAAACAGGAGTAACAATTATGTATATGGTAAAAAAGATGGATGCAGGAAATATCATTTATCAAAAAGAAACGCCTATTTCTAATGATGAAACAGTAGGAGAACTTTATGATCGTTTATCTATTTTAGGAGCTGAAGCGATTATTGAAGCAATGCCTGCTATTATTGAGGGGACAAATGAATCCATTCCTCAAGATGAATCAAAAGTAACATATTCTCCTGTTATTTCTAGAGAACAAGAAAAAATTGATTTCAATAAGCCAGCAGTAGAAGTTTATAACCATGTAAGAGGATTAAATCCTTGGCCTGGAGCTTATACAACGTATCAAGGAAAAACAGTAAAAATCTATCAAGGGCTTGTACATAATTGTCCAAATGCTATGACACATCACGCACACCAAGAATCTGGAACAATCGTGAAGATTTTTAAAGATGCTATTGGTGTAAAGGTACAAGATGGGGTTTATATTATTACTGAATTCCAATTAGAAGGTAAGAAACGTATGCTGGTAAAAGATTATCTTAACGGGCATAATATTTTTGAAGTTGATCAAAAGTTTGAATAGCGCTGAGGCGCTATTTTTTATATGTGACAACTTTTCGATAACCTGTTTGAAAATCAACTTCATTTTCTAAAGTTTCATGATTTTTTAAATGTTTAATATTTCTAATAACAAGCTCTGTATAATAATTACGAACACTTTGCCAAACAAAACCACCTGAACTATGAGGAGTAATTAAAACACGATCATAGCTCCATAAAGGTGAAGTTGCAGGTAAAGGTTCTTCTTCCACAACATCTAAACCAACACCATAAAGATGCCCTTGATTTAATACTTCTATTAAATCTTTATTACTGATGGCACTTCCACGACCAACATTGATTAAGACAGCATCTTTTTTCATTTTTAATAATTTATCTCTGTTAAAAATATGAATTGTTTCTTTGCTTTGTGGAAGTGATAAAATCACAAAATCGCTTTGTGGTAAAATTGTATCTAAATCATTGATTGTTGCGACTTCATCAACATAAGGAAGCTCCTTTTGGACTCTTCTTTTAATAGCGGTAATATGACAATCAAAGGCTTTTAGTCTTTTCGCAATTTCATAGCCAATATCACCATAGCCAACAATACAAACACGACTATGATAAATTTCTTTTCCTTGTTTTGAAGGAAGCCAATTTCCTTCTTTCATTTGTAAAGCATACGTTTTTAAGTTTTTACAGAAAGTAATCATCATACCAATAACATGTTCACTAATGGCAATCCCATAACTTCCACTGGCATTAGTAAGTTTAGTGTTTTTATTTAAAATACCTTCTTTAATATATTGATCGCTTCCTGCACTATTAAGTAAGAGAGCTTGTAAATGTTCTTGATTTAAATTTAAATCAAGATGTGGATTTCCCACAATGACATCAACTTGATCAATATCTTCTTGAGTTGGTCTTCTTTTAATAAGAACAGTATCATTTATAAAATATTCTTGGATTTTTTTACTTTCGGCCTCTTGTAATGGGGCACATACTAAGATTTTCATAAATCCACCTCCAAGTACATTTTATCAAAAATTATTTTTTTCGCCAATTGGCACTAAAAGACTTGTTTTTACTTTCTTCAATACCACGATGTCCATAAGCTTCCGCCGTATCAAAAAAAGTACAATCAAATTGATAAGCTTCTTGAATAGCTTCAATACCTAACTTTCTTTTGGTTGGTACTATGTCAAGATTTTTTATTATCGCTTGAATGTTAGATGAATGTCCATCCTTCTTTAAAAGAAGACTATTTTTTACCTTATGGGATTGTCTGTAAGAGAAATTCTTCTCAAAAAATGGAAGAATTTCTTTCTATGATTGAAAAGATTCTCTCGAAGTTATGAAAGTGTTTTCAAAATAAAATAAATTATAGTAAAATAAGATTAGATTGAAATAAAGGGGAAATGGCAATGAGAATGGTTGATTTAATAGAATATAAAAAGAATAATGGAGAATTCAATCTGCAACAAATTCAATTTATTATAGATGGTTATGTTGATGGAAGTATTCCTGATTATCAAATGTCAGCATTATTAATGGCAATTTGTTTTCAAGGGCTTACTGCAAAAGAAACGGCAATGCTTACACAAGCGATGGAATATAGTGGAGATATTATCGATTTATCGAAAATTGAAGGAATTAAAGTGGATAAGCATTCAACTGGGGGTGTTGGTGATAAAACATCTCTTGTATTAGGACCTATCGTTGCGGCTTGCGGTGGTAAAGTAGCTAAAATGTCAGGGAGAGGTTTAGGACATACCGGTGGAACATTGGATAAATTAGAATCGATACCAGGTTTTAATATTTATGTATCAGAAGAAGATTTTATCAAACAAGTCAATGATATTGGTTTAGCCATTATTGGACAAAGTGCCACACTTGTACCCGCTGATAAAAAAATTTATGCTTTACGTGATGTTACTGGAACGGTTTCATGTATTCCTTTAATTGCTTCATCCATTATGTCTAAAAAACTTGCCAGTGGGGCAGATACGATTTTATTAGATGTCAAATATGGAAATGGTGCTTTTATGCAAACATTAGAAGATGCTAAAAAGCTTGCTCAAACAATGATCGACATTGGAAAACATTGTCATAAAGATACACGTGCAACTATTTCAAGTATGTCACAACCTTTAGGAAAGGCAATTGGTAATAGTTTAGAAGTCATTGAAGCAATTGAAACGCTTAAAGGAAATGGACCTCAAGATTTAGAGGAACTTTGTTTAAAAGCAGGAAGTACAATGCTTGTTCAAGCAAAACTTTATCAAGATGAAAAAGAGGCGTATAAAGCATTACAAGAGGTAATTTCTAATGGAAAGGCTTTAGAAAAACTCAAAGAAATGGTTCAAAGACAGGGTGGAGATGTTTCATATATAGAAAATCCTGAACTATTTGAAAAACCAAGTGTTATAATGGAAGTAACTTCAAAGGAAACAGGTTATGTCAAAGCATTAGAAGCAAAGAATTTAGGAATTGTTTCAATGAAATTAGGTGGTGGTCGCATGACTAAAGATGAAGATGTTGATCATGCTGTAGGACTTGTTTTAAATAAAAAAATAGGGGATCATGTAGAAATCGGTGAAACGTTATTGACTGTTTATGCAAGAAACAAAGTGAGTCAAGAAATCATAGAAGAAATTTATCAAAGTTATACAATTGTGGATGAATTTGTTGAAAAACCTATTTTGATTGAAGAAATCATGAAGTAAGAGGTAAGAAAAATGAAGTATGTATTTTTTGATATTGATGGAACAATTCGTGGGAAAAGTAGAGAAATTACAAAAAGAAATAAAGAAGCTATTTGTAAGTTAAGAGAAAATGGACATAAGGCTTTCTTATGTACAGGAAGAGCACCTGTTTCGATTACACAAGATATTTTAGATGTAGGTTTTGATGGTGTTATTTCAGCAGCGGGAAGCTTTATTCAAATTGATGGTGAGTATATCTATGAAAACTTTTTAGATAGTAAGCTTTTACAACAAGCTATTGTTTTATTTTCTAATGCACAAGTTGGCTTTACTCTTGAAACGAAAGATGAACTTTTTCAATCAGGTTATGCTAGAGAGTATATGGAAAGAAGACAAATCAAAGATACACAAGCCAATCCAGAATTAGCTCGTTTCTTTGAAAAACGTAATCAAGCCTTCAAACCAATTACTGAATATGATCCTGGTAAAGATAAAGTGACTAAAATTGTTTTTATTGCATATGATAAATATGCATTGCTTGATACAGTGCCTCATTTAAGTAAAGATTTTAATGTCGTTGTTTTTTCTAAACCAGAAGATGATTTTATTAATGGGGAAATTATTTCAAAGAACTGTACGAAGGCAGATGCCATTGAAAGAGTGATGGATTACTATCATGCCAGTATGGAAGATACAATTGCTTTTGGAGATAGTATGAATGATTATCAAATGCTTGAAAAAGCAAATCAAGGAATTGTTTTTGAAGGAGCAAAGGAAAAGTTATTAGATATTGCTTATGATACTTTCAAAGATCCTGATCAAGATGGAATTGCCTTAAGCTTAGAAAAACTAGGCTTAATATAGAAAGGAAAGGTACGTATGGGAAATGTACTACTTGCAAGAATACTTGAATACTTTAATGGAACTCTTTTTTTAGATGATAATTATCGTTTTTGTGTATTCTTTATTGAAAATTATATAGATTTTTATAAAATGACATTAGAAGAAGTGGTTGAAAAATCAAAGATTTCTAAAGAAGCAATTTTAAATTTTTTAAGTCATTTGGGATTTGATGATTATGCTTCTTTCCAAGATAAGCTTTATGCCGATGTTATTTTAAGACAAGATCAAATTCGTTCAAGAATGCTTGGTTTAAAAATGGATGATCTTTTTAAACAAGTGCATTTATGTGATGATAAAGAAAAATTTATTGAAGATCTCGATCATATTTGTCATGATATTTCAACGTCTAAAAGAGTGGTTATTATTGGAGCACTTTATCCAATTTCTATTGCCGTTGAATTTCAAACAGATTTGATTACTTTTGGAAAGCCTGTTTTCCAATATCATTCTTTTGATACACAATTGGATCTCAATAAAGATGATTATGTTATATTTGTTTCGGCAACAGGAAGAGCTTATGATGCTTTCATGAATGATCATCAAGATTTTGATATCAATAGATCTCAATTCTTACTCATTACACAAAATAAAAAATATAAGAGTCAAATTGGGGATGAACGTGTGATCTATGTTGCAAGTTCAAGACATGATAGTATTGATTTTAACTATCGTTTGATGACAATCTTTGATATTATGCGAGTAACGTATTATAAAAAATATCATTTTATTTAAAGGGGAGGATGTTATGAATATACTACTTTCAAGAATTTTAAAATATTTAAATGGTACATTGTTTCTTGATGATGCGTATCGTTTTTGTGTATTCTTTATCCTTCATTATCAAAACTTTGGAGATTATTCGTTAGAAGAAGTTGCAAACGAATTAAAGACAACACCAGAAAGTATTTTAAACTTTTTAAAATATTTAGGTTTCTATGATTATCAAACATTTGTAGAAACTTATTATAAACATAAACGAATACGTCTTGAACAGATTGAAGAACGTATGGAAAATCTCAATATTTGTACGTATGTTGAACGCATTAAAGTTTCTAATGATAATAAAGAATTTTTAAAGAAAATAGAAGAAGTCTGTACAAAAATCCATGAATCAAAACGAGTAATTCTTGTAGGGGCTCTTTATCCTATGTCTATTGCGGTAGAATTTCAAACAGATTTAATTTCTTTTGGGAAAACAGTTTTACAATATCATACGTATGATAAAGATATGATTTTTAATGAAAATGATTATGTTATTTTTACTTCTTCTTCAGGAAGGTCTTTAGAAGGCTTTATGTATACAAGAACAAATCTTTCATTACAAAATACGACATCTTTGCTTATTACCCAAAATCCAACCTATGCAAGAAGGAAATTAACTACAGATACGATTCAAGTACCAGGAAGATTTGATGGTATTAACTTTAACTATCAAATTATGACGATCTTTGATTTAATTCGTGTGATGTATTATCAAAAATATATTGAAAAACAGGGATAACTTGTTTTTTTAAGGAGAAGCAATGAAACAAAAACTACTCAATTATCAACCTTTTAATGAACAAGAAGAAAAAGATAAAGAACTTTTACTTAAAGTGATTGAACAAAAAGATGTACTCACACGTAAAAATACAATAGGACACTTCACTGTTTCTTGTTGGGTTTTAAATCAAAGTCATGATAAGGTTTTGATGTGTTATCATAAAATTTATAATTCTTGGTGTTGGCTTGGAGGACATGTTGATGGGCAAAAAGATTTTAAAAAAGTGGCATTAAAAGAATTTCAAGAAGAAAGTGGTTTAAAACATGTTCAGTTTTTAAAGGATGACCCTTTTTCAATTGAAGTTTTAACTGTTAATGGACATATTAAAAATGGAGTTTATGTATCCAGTCATCTCCATTACAATATTACCTATTTAATGGAAGCTGATGATCAAGAAAGATTAATTATTAAAGAAGATGAAAATAAAGGATTACAATGGTTTGACTTTGAAGAAGCTCTAAAAGCTTCTACAGAACCATGGTTAGTCGAAAATGTTTATAAAAAATTAAATAAAAAAATAGAAAGGCGCTCTAAATAATCGAGTGCTTTAGCGAAATTCGCTCTAAATTATTAAGGGGGATATTGATGTGGAATCAGTATTCCCTCTAAAATATTCTGTGCTTTTTTAAGAGGAAAATTAGGATGATGTCTGGTCCTGGTTTTCCTCCTTTT
>NZ_JAJDKB010000023.1:0-42994 GCF_020589955.1 Faecalibacillus sp. TM498 | reverse complement strand
GTTTGTAACTGATAACCATGCAGCTAAACCTACTAAACCTGGAATGTAACCAGCTTTTTCAGCTCCCATGTTCCAAACACCGATTTCTTGGGCAATACCAAGAGTGATACCAACTGTGATACAACTGATTGTACAGAAGTTAACAGCTTGGAATGCTGGGTTTAAGAATTCTAAAGCCATAATTGGTTTGAAGAAGATACCTAACCCAGTACTTTCGTTAACCAATACGTTACACCATAAAACCCCAATTGCCCCAGCGATTGTTAAAGGCATGAAGTTTTGGAACGCATTTTTAATTGCAGATAAATATTTGTTTTGACCGCACCATGCACCAGCACGACCTAAGACATCTGCCATTTTGTCCATAATTATTTCCTCCCTTAATTAATTTTGACATGATTATCATAACGTGACATTTTTCTTTGTTAAAGGCTTACATTAGTTTTTGTTTTTTATTTACAACATTCTTTTTAACTTTTTAAAATGATGTAATTTATTTACATGTCTATATATAAAAAATCATTTGCAGCTGCAAATGATTTTCGTGTCATTTCCGCAAGTAGTCAAAAAAATACGGAAGGTATTTAATTTATTAAGTAAATGACAATCTTTATTTTATATATAGGATAAAAATTGTATACCTTTTTAAAATATTTAGAGAGTTATTTTCATTAATTTCTTCTAATTAAATAAAGAATGTAATTTATTTACAAAAAAGATGACTTACATCACCTTTTTTATCTATATTATTAAAAGATAATATTTCTTATATGATTTAGTCTAAAATTGGGAAGTTACGATTTAATCGTTAAAGGGATATAACAACATTATCTTTTAATAGCAAAATTATTTATCTAATTGATAGAATGAATCAACGCCACCATATAAGCTTTGTTTTCCTAATTCATCTTCAATTCTTAATAATTGATTGTATTTAGCAATACGGTCTGTTCTTGATGCAGAACCAGTTTTAATTTGTCCAGCATTTGTAGCTACAGCAATATCAGCAATTGTTGTATCTTCTGTTTCACCGGATCTATGAGAAACAACAGCAGTATAGTTTGCTTTTTGAGCCATTTGAATAGCTTCTAGTGTTTCAGTTAAAGTACCAATTTGGTTAACTTTAATTAAGATAGAGTTTGCAGTTTTCTTAGCAATACCTTCTTGTAAACGTTTTGTATTTGTTACAAAGAAGTCATCCCCTACTAATTGTACTTTTTTACCTAATTTTTCAGTTAAATATTTCCATCCGTCCCAGTCATCTTGATCAAGACCATCTTCGATAGAAATAATTGGATATTTTTCAACAAGTTCACCGTAGAAATCAACTAACTCTTTTGAAGTAAATGTTCTATTTCCTTCACCCGGTAAAACATATTTACCATCTTTATAGAATTCTGAACTAGCAACATCCATTGCAAGTTTAACATCTACACCTGGTTTATAACCTGCTTTTTCAATAGCTTCGATAACTGTTTGAATAGCTTCTTCATTTGATTTTAAGTTAGGAGCAAATCCACCTTCGTCACCTACAGCAGTATTTAATCCTTTATCATGTAATACAGCTTTTAAATTATGGAATACTTCAGCACCCATACGAATCGCTTCTTTGAATGTAGGAGCTGAAACTGGCATAATCATAAATTCTTGGAAATCAATGTTGTTATCAGCATGTGCTCCACCATTGATAATATTCATCATTGGTGTAGGAATAACATGAGCATTTGCTCCACCAATATAACGATATAATGGCATACCTAATGAATCAGCAGCACATTTAGCAACGGCAAGAGAAACACCTAAGATAGCATTTGCTCCAAGTTTTCCTTTATTATCTGTACCATCTAATTCAATCATTGCCTGATCGATTTCTCTTTGAGCAAAAACATCATACCCTAATAATTCAGGAGCAATCACTTCGTTTACATTTTTAACAGCTTGTAAAACACCTTTACCTAAATAACGTGATTTGTCTCCATCTCTTAATTCCACTGCTTCATAAATTCCTGTAGAAGCTCCACTTGGTACGATTGCTCTACCAAAAGCTCCACATTCACTTCTAACTTCAACTTCAACAGTTGGATTTCCACGAGAGTCTAATACTTCGCGTGCTTTAATACTTTGAATTAAATCCATTTTAATACTTCCTTCTTTCATTTTTGTTTTGTTTGTGTTTGTGATTTTTGTTTGTGATCTGGTATCAATAAAAAATGATTTATTAACACGAAGTTAGCTGTAACTAACTGTCTATAAGTTAGCATATACTAACCTTATGTGTCAACCCTTTTTGACTACTTTTTTTCAACTTCAAATACTATTTTGTCCCTTTTTTTATAAAATATTCTTTGATAGATACAAAAAAATTTCTTTTTTCATTTATTTATCTTTCTTGTTTCATTGACTTTCTTTAATCGACACTTTATAATTTGTTCAGGTGAATTCCTTCACCTGAAGGAAGAAATTTATGTAGTTTTACGTTATTTCTTTTTTAATGTTTGTGATCATTAATGTGATGAAAGGAGAAAATAAAAAATGATTTATTCACATGAAGTTGAAGAAATGTGCACTGTAAATCGTGGTGCATCACACGGATGTGCTCCTATTCCTGAAGAAGGAAAATGGGTATATTCAAGAGAAATCAAAGATATTTCTGGTTTAACACATGGTATTGGTTGGTGTGCTCCACAACAAGGTGCATGTAAACTTACTTTAAATGTTAAAGAAGGTATCATTGAAGAAGCATTAATCGAAACTGTTGGATGCTCAGGTATGACTCACTCTGCTGCTATGGCTAGTGAAGCATTAGTTGGTAAAACTTTATTAGAAGGTTTAAATACTGACTTAGTTTGTGACGCTATTAACACAGCTATGAGAGAATTATTCTTACAAATCGTTTATGGACGTACTCAATCAGCATTCTCTGAAGGTGGATTACCTGTAGGTGCTGGTCTTGAAGACTTAGGTAAAGGTTTAAGATCAATGGTAGGTACATCATACTCTACTAAATTAAAAGGACCTCGTTACTTAGAATTAACTGAAGGTTACATTACTCGTATCGCTTTAGATACAAATGATGAAATTATCGGTTACGAATTCGTTAACTTAGGTAGAATGATGGAAATGATTAAAGATGGAAAAGATGCTAATGAAGCTTTAGAAGCTGCTAAAGGTAACTACGGTAGATTCAACGATGCTGCTAAATACATCGATCCAAGAAAAGAATAATAGGAGGATACGAAAAAATGGCATTATTTGAAAGTTATGAAAGAAGAATTGATCAAATTAACGCTGCATTAGCTAAATATGATATCAAATCAATCGAAGAAGCAAAAGCTATTTGTGATGAAAAAGGTATCAACGTTTATGATATCGTAAAATCTACACAACCAATTTGTTTCGAAAACGCTTGTTGGGCATATACAGTTGGTGCTGCTATGGCAATTAAAAATGGTGATACTAAAGCAGAAGATGCTGCTAAAACAATCGGTGTTGGATTACAATCATTCTGTATTCCAGGATCTGTTGCTGATGATCGTAAAGTAGGTTTAGGTCATGGTAACTTAGGAGCAATGTTATTAAACGAAAATACTCAATGTTTCGCTTTCTTAGCTGGACATGAATCTTTCGCTGCTGCTGAAGGTGCAATCAAAATTGCTGAAAAAGCTAACAAAGTAAGAAAAAATCCATTAAGAGTTATCTTAAATGGTTTAGGAAAAGATGCTGCTAAAATCATCTCAAGAATCAATGGTTTCACTTATGTAGAAACTCAATTCGATTATTTCACTGGAGAAGTTAAAGAAGTATCTAGAACTGCTTATAGTGATGGTCCACGTGCTAAAGTTAACTGCTATGGTGCAGATGACGTACGTGAAGGTGTTGCTATCATGCATAAAGAAGGTGTAGATGTATCAATCACTGGTAACTCTACTAACCCTACTCGTTTCCAACATCCTGTTGCTGGAACATACAAAAAAGAATGTATTGAACAAGGTAAAAAATACTTCTCAGTTGCATCTGGTGGTGGAACTGGACGTACTTTACATCCTGATAACATGGCTGCTGGTCCTGCTTCTTATGGTATGACTGATACTATGGGACGTATGCACAGTGATGCTCAATTTGCTGGTTCTTCATCAGTTCCTGCTCACGTAGAAATGATGGGATTAATCGGTATGGGTAACAACCCAATGGTTGGAGCTACTGTAGCTGTTGCTGTTGCAATTGAAGAAGCTTGTAAATAATTAGAATTTTCTTAAAAAAAGCTAAAAAGTCTTGATTTTATCAAGACTTTTTTTGTTATATTAATTCTTTATCATATCAAAATATTTGTTTTTTAGTTATAATATAGTTAGGTGATAAATATGTACAAAAGTTTTCAAATAAAATCAAATTATGATCAACTAAAATTAGATGGCATTATTATTTCTTGTGAAAGCCCAAAAGGAATTGTACAAATTTCTCATGGTATGTGTGAGCATAAAGAGAGATACATCGACTTTATGAATTTCTTATCAAATCAAGGATATTTATGTATTATTCATGACCATCGTGGGCATGGAAAAAGTATAAAAGACAAAAATGATTTGGGGTATTTTTATGATAATGGTCATCTAGCAATTGTTGAAGATCTCCATCAAATTACTTTGATGATTAAACAACAATATCCTTATCTCCCACTCTATCTTTTAGGACATAGTATGGGGTCTTTAGTCGTGCGCTGTTTTTGCCAAAAGTATGATCAAGATATTGATGGTTTAATTGTTTGTGGAAGTCCTAGTGATAATCCTCTTGCTCCTATAGGAACAAAAATAGCTCGTATCTATTCAAAAGTCAAAGATGATCATTATCGTCCTCAATTAATTCAAAATTTAAGTTTTCAAGCTTTTAATAAAAGGTTTCATACAGATATTCCTAACAGTTGGATTTGTAGTGATGAAAATATTGTAGATTCTTATAACAAAAATCCTTTATGTTATTTTACCTTTACCGCAAATGGCTTTGAATCTCTCTTTAATCTTGTAATAAATACATATCATAATGAAAAATGGACAATGTCTAATCCCTCTTTACCTATTTTATTTATTGCTGGTAAAGATGATCCTTGCATTACAAATGAAGTAAAATTCAACAAAGCTGTTTCCAACATAAAATCTAAAGGTTATATGTGTGTAGATTCCTATCTTTTTGAAAATATGCGTCATGAAATTTTAAACGAAAAGCAAAATCAGCTTGTATATCAATATATATTAGATAATTTAAACGCATGGCAAACAAATATATAAAAATTGTAATTTGAAATACTTATTAATCATTTAGATTATTTTTCAAATCATACCGTGATATAATAAATTAAATAAAAATGACTTGAAAGTGGCGATTAAGATGAACAAAGAAATAAATAATAATCTTCCTCTTAATATAATTGATATTTTTAACGCTTTGGAAAATAACTTCAGCAAAATTTATACAGTTGATTGACAAACAAAAAGTATTACCATTTATCGTTATAAAAATTCAAACATGAACGATGAAGAATTTCCTAAAGATGTTCTTCCTTTTGAAGAAGAAATAAAAAAATATATTGATAAATATGTTTTAGGAGAAGATAAAGAAGCTCATGTTTCAACATCCTCTTTTTATCGTCACTATAAAGATAAATATGACGTAATGAATGATAATTATAAAAGGATTCTAGACCAATATATGCATAGTAGTCAAAATCACAATTATGAAGATGTCTTCATTAATTTATTTAATATGAGTAAAGAGCTTCATTATTTAAAAAATGCTTTTGATTATACCGGTATTAATTCTTTAGGAGATTTTATCTACCAATATTCCTATAATACCTTTATTGAGATGTGTAAAATAAAAAACATCCAATTTGAAGATAAAGATCTTCTTTTATTAGATGTTTTTTGTGGTGGCGCTTCTATCATGTACCAACATTATATTCTTGGTAAGTTTGATTTGTCTCCTCAACAAGCTGGTAAAATACTTTATCAAATGTTTCCTGACGTTTTTAAAATTTCATGGTAAAAAATCAATTACTTTTCATTTTCTTTTAAAATTTGATGCTCTTTTAATAATTTTTCAATAACCGTTCCTTTAATACTTCTTATTAAAGGCTTTTTGATTATATTTAAAGGACCTAAATTCATCTCTAAGGGTGATTTACCATCCATTAATTTTACTGAACTGTCTAAAAGTTCTCGAATATCATAAACACTGCCCCATACTTCTGGAACGCCTCGATCAACACCTAATAAACCATAAACAGCTTCCATCGCTGTTCTTACCGAATATTCTGTAGTAAATACAGTATCTCTTGGTGTATGTGCAAATTGTCCTAAAAAGGCAAAATTAATTGCATCTTTGACAATAACATCCGGACGATCTTCTTTTCTTCTTGGCATAAAGAAAGCTGTAATATAAGGCATCATAGTTGGTATACAGATAGCACTGTTGGTTGCATAGTCTTCTATTAATTCTTCTGGAACACCAAGGTGATACAACCATTCCATGGTAATTTCTTTTCCTGTACAATCTTTCATTGGCTTTTTAACATAATCTCCTATTGTATCAGTAAATAATCCATAAACCCACACACAGACTTTATCTTTATCTTGTTGTTTAAATTGACCTTGACGATTAATGGTCCAACTTAAAAGCCATGATGAATCTTGACAACTGACAATTCCTCCTGTAACAACATGTCCTGTTTTAGGATCTCTTTTACAAATATTCGTAATATAGGGAATAATCTTATCATCTAATGTTGTAACTGTTGCCGATTCCCAATTTGTTTTTTGAATATCACTACAGAATTTTTCAGGATGACCAAAAGATTTATCTTGTTTAGCAATATTTTTCCATAAATTCCAACATCCACTTGTTCGTATTTCTGCATTTCCATTAGGAGCATGATTTTGATCTCCATAAATTGTACCCTCTGTACAGCTTCCATTGGTAATTAAAACCAAATCATTTTCGCTAAGGGAAATTCTTTTTTCTTTTCCTTTTACGTTACATTCAATCGTTTTAGCAACTTTTTTATCAGGTTTAATATCAAATAAAACATTCGTTACCTCTGTGTTAAATTGAAAATCAACCCCATGTTTTTCAAGATACTTTTGCATTGGTAAAATAAGTGATTCATATTGATTATAACGCGTAAATTTTAAAGCGCTAAAATCAGGTAAGCCCGAAATATGGTGAATAAAACGTTGAAAATAAAGTTTCATTTCTAAAGCACTATGCCAATTTTCAAAGGCAAACATGGTACGCCAATACATCCAAAATGTTGAATTAAAAACTTCTTCATCAAAAACATCTTCAATCGTTTTATCATAAAGATCTTCATCTTTTGTCATAAACAGTTTCATGATTTCCATGCAACCTTTTTGACTTAAATTAAATTGTCCATTGGTTTTAGCGTCTTGTCCTCTATTAATAGTTGCTCGACATAAAGAATAGTTAGGATCTTCTTTATTTAACCAATAAAATTCATCTAATACACTGGCATCTTTGATTTCTAGTGAAGGAATACTTCTAAATAGATCCCATAAACATTCAAAATGATTTTCCATTTCACGACCACCACGCATGATATAACCTCTAGAAGGATCAAAAATACCATCACAGGCACCACCAACAATATCCATTGCTTCTAAAATATGAATATTTTTTCCAGGCATTTGTCCATCTCTTACCAAGAAACAAGCTGCCGCTAAACTTGCTAGACCACTTCCTATTAAATATGCATTTTTATTTTCAACATTTTCTGGTTTTTTAGGTCTGGCAAAAGCTTCATAATTTCCATTTGTATAATAAATTCCTTTATCATTTTTATCATACTTTCCTAATTCTGTATTTCGATACGTATTTACCTTTTCATCCTTTTTATTATTCTTTACTTTTTTAGCAACAAGGACTGCTGATGAAACGGCCGTCACTGTTGTTGCAGCAATCGTTAAACTTTTACGATTCATAAACAACTCCACCTTTCTTTTTACACCTCAATCATAGCATTCCCTTATTTTAGATAAAATTTACAATAAAAAAGAAATGATAAATTTTTTATCATTTCTTCCTATTTGTAAAGTTTTGTATCGATAAATCGATTGTTCCTAATACCGTCATTCCTAAATCATCTAGAATCATTTGATAATCTTCATCCATTCCCGAATCAATCCAATCCAACATTACACCAACAAACCCATATTTATAAAAATGAGCAATAAAATCCTTTTGTTGATTTAAAATCAAAACATCTTTACTTCTTTCTTCAACAACAGATTCTATCAATTCATGAACAAGTTTGAATCATATCTTTTCAATTTTATCTCGAGAAATATCATGATAGACATTTAGAATAAATGGTTTATTAATATAAACCGCTTCAAAAATATTAGAAAGTCCTTCTTTTCAATGCGCATAATTTTTCTTTTCATTCAAAGCTTTTCGAGCATCTTCTATTAAAATCCATTCTATTAAATCATACAAATCTTGAAAATGACAGTAAAAAGCTATGCGACTTATATGGCATTTATCCGTAAGATCTTTAATCGTTATTTTACGAAATGTTTTTTCTAATAAAAGTTCTTTAAATGCATCTTCTAATTGTAATTTTGTTCTATTTGACATATTTATCAATTCCTTTAAACAATCTTTTACTTGTTTTGGTGGATTCTTCTTATAAAGCAAACCATAAGGCATCTGATAGTCCCATTCAACCGGTAAAGTAATTAAAGAAGGATGGATATTATCCCAAGCATCCAATGTTAATAAAAGACAGCCCTCTTCTTCACAACGATTGAATGTATCTAAATCATAAAAGTAACCGACATCCTCTAAAATAATTTGAGGATAAAACATTTGCATATTCTTTCTAAAATCATCAATATTTAAACAATCCCCACTACTGACACATAAAAGTTTTTCATTATATAAATCCGTAATTGAAAGTTTTTTCTTTTTTGCTAGTGGATGACTTCTAGGCAGAGCTACACAAACATTATAAGTTCCTAATTGTTTGCAAGAAGCAAAAGAAAGAATTGGATTTGAATTAAACACACCAATTAAAAAATCAAATTTTGTCCCTAATGATTGATACACTTCCATAATTTTATCATAATCACCTTCATAAGGAACAACACGCAATTTATAACGTTGAGATAAGGTTGGTATACTATGACATAAATCAATATGAATCATAGAAGATGTTTTCTCTTGGATTTTATTTAAATAATTATCTGAATTTTCGATAAGTATTTTAGCTTCATCATAAACTTTTTTGTCCCTATACTGTCAATTTAATGCCACGATGGGTACGATTGACTAATTTTACATGGAGATGTTCTTCTAATGCATTTATTTGTTTCATGACACTTGCTGGTGTAATATACATCTTTTTCGCTGCTTTAGAAAAACTTCCCAATTTCACTACATAGACAAAGGTTTTTAAAAGAGGATTATACACGGTATCTTTCAGTATTTACTTTTGGTAAATACATTGTATCCTAGATGGTTATTCTAATTAATAGAGAATAATTTATAATTTATTTGAAAAGTCTTAGAAAGGAAGAAATTCAATGAAAAAAATTTAGGTTTTGGTTGGATGAGATTACCTCAACTTTTAGAAGATCCAACAAATATTGATTTTGATCAAGTAAAACAAATGGTTGATACTTTTTTAGATGTTGGATTCAACTATTTTGACACAAGTTTTGTTTATCATAATGGACATAGCGAAAACGCTATTAAAAAATATTTAGTAGAACGTCATCCTCATGATTGTTATAGGATTGCTTCTAAACTTCCAGTTTTTTCTATTCAAAAGGAAGAAGTTGTCCAAATTTTTAATCAACAATTAGAAAACTGTGGTGTTGAATATTTTGATTATTTCTTATTACACAATATGAATATTCATCATTACAATAGTGTTGTTAAAAGCTGTAAAATGTTTGAACATATGTAAGAATGGAAAAAAGCAGGAAAAATTATACATATCGCTATTTCTTTCCATGATAGTGCCGATGTTCTTGATTTGATTTTAAGCGAACATCCAGAAATTGAAGCGGTTCAAATTGCTTTAAATTACTATGATTGGAATAGTGCATTTATTCAAGCAAAAGCATGTTTTGAAGTTATTAGAAAACATCAAAAACAAGTAATTATTATGGAACCTGTTAAAGGTGGTATGCTTGCCAATCCGCCAAAAAATAGTAACTTAACAGCAGATGCTTCTCTTGCCTTACGTTTCTGTGGAGAATTAGATGGGGTTCTTGCTATTTTATCAGGAATGTCTAATTTGACACAAGTCAAACAAAATATTGAAAGCATGAAAGACTTTCAACCTTTATCAAATGAAGAAAAAGCATACATTGAAAAATTAACTGTTGCTTATAAACAAGGTGGACCTTTAGGAAATATTGATTTTAATCAATACAAAGATGTTAAACCTCATGGTATTTCTTTAGCCTCTCTTTTAGAAACTTATAACAGTTGCATGATTTAACCTAATCCAGGATTTGCGGCTGAACTTAATTATTACTCAATTGAAAAAGCTAAAAATCATTTATTATTAAAAGATTCAAGCTTAGAAGTAGAAGATGAAAAGTTAAATCATCTTATAAAAGAAGCTGATGAATTTTTAGCAAGTCATTCATTTGCAAATTATAATAGCAAATTAAAATAGAGTTCAATTCAATTTGAACTCTATTTTTCTTAATTAATTGCTTCTTTTCCTGTTTCCCCTGTACGAATACGAAGAGCACTTTTTAAATCAAAGCTGATGATCTTACCATCTCCAGGATGTCCTGTATAAGCTGCTTTTTGAATAGCTTCAATTGTCTTCTTTTCCCAATTTTCATCACTTACAACAATTTCAAATTTAATTTTAGGAAGCATATTAATTTCAACTTCTTGTCCTCGAACAATTTCAAGATATCCTTTTTGTTTACCACAGCCCATCACTTGATAAATTGTAATTCCATGAACTTCAATTTCTGAAAGTGCTTCTTTAACATCTTCTAATTTTTCTTCACGTACAATCGCTTCTATTTTAATCACTTTCCATTCCCCCTAATCTAAACCATTAAATGACGGATAAGCTGTTTCATTGTGTTCAGATAAATCTAAACCTACTTGTTCATCACGTTTTTCAACTCTTAAAGGTGTAAACAAACAAACAAGTCCAATACAAATAAGTGTTCCTACAACAGCTACAACAATTGTTACTAAAATGCTGATTACTTGTACAATAAATAGGTGTGTATCACCAAAGAATAAACCATTCCACTTAGCTACTGAATTAATAGAATTTTGAGTAAACAAGCCTGTCGCAAGTCCTCCCCAAACACCACCAATACCATGACAACCAAAAGCATCTAAAGCATCATCATAATCAAATTTTTGTTTAACTTTAGAAATCATAAAATAGCAAATTGGGCTTCCTACAAAACCAATGATCAATGAAGCCCAAACAGGTACAAAACCTGCTCCTGGCGTAATAGCAACAAGTCCTACAAAAAGACCTGTCACACACCCTACAAGTGTGGGCTTTTCAGCCATAAGAATATCCATCATCATCCAAGAAAGCATACCAGATGCTGCAGAAATAGCTGTTGTCGCAAAAGCATGAATGGCAAGACCATCCGCTTTTAAAGCACTTCCGGCATTAAAGCCAAACCATCCAAATAAAAGTAAACTTGCACCTAAAACAACAAAAGGAATATTATGGATACGATAATTGGCTTTTCCATAATCCTTTCTCTTTCCTAAAACTAAACACAAAACAAGTGCGCTTACTCCTGAAGAAATATGAACAACATTTCCTCCAGCGAAATCAACAGAACCTATTTTAGCAAGAAATCCCCCAATTCCCCACACCATATGTGCCATTGGATAATAAACAAGCGTAGACCAAAAAATAATAAATAAAAATAAAGCTTTAAATTTCATTCTACCAGCAACTGCCCCTGTAATTAAAGCTGGTGTAATGATTGCAAACATCATTTGAAACATTGCAAAGCCCAAATCAGGAATTGTTGAAGCATACTCTCCAACTTTACCAGTAAGACCAACAAGTCCTAAATGACTTAAATCACCAATAATACCTAAATGATCCACTCCAAAAGCAAGTGAGTAACCAAATAAAACCCACATAACCGTCGCAATACCAATTACAAAAATAGATGTCATCATCGTATTGACAACATTTTTTCTTCGAACCATCCCGCCATAGAAAAAAGCAAGGCCTGGTGTCATCAAGAGTACGAGTGCACTACAAATCATCATGAATCCTGTATCCCCTGTATCAATCATGTCAATTCCCCCTATTTCATGAATTTGTTATACAGTATAAATGATTATTTATTATCATGCAAGTATTTTATTACCAAAGTGTATCTATATAAAGAAAAAACTTGAGCAAAAATACTCAAGTTTTCCTTTTAAATTTATTGATATTTCCATGCATTTGATTGCATTTGCATATCAACCATATGTTTATAAATCCCCTTTTGTTGTTTTAATTCTTGTGGCTTCCCTTGTTCAGCAACAACACCCTCTTTTAAAACAACAATTTTATCAACACCATCTACTGTTCTCATTCGATGCGCAATAACTAAAACTGTTTTATTTTCAATTAATTTAGAAATAGATTCTTGAATCAATGATTCATTATCTACATCTAATGAAGCTGTTGCTTCATCCATTAAGATAATTGGAGCATCTTTTAAGAAGGCTCTAGCAATAGAAATTCTTTGTCGTTGTCCTCCTGATAATTCAGAACCATTTTCACCAATCATTGTATTCCATTGATCAGGCATTTTTTCAACAAATTCATCACAATGCGCTAATTTTGCTGCAGCAATTACTTCTTCATCCGTTGCATCTTTTTTACCAATACGAATATTTTCCATAACTGTATTATTAAATAATGTTACATCTTGGAAAACAATTGAATAAAGTTCTAAAAGCTTTTCAGGTTCAACCTTTGAAATATCCATACCACCAACTGTAATCATTCCTTGATCGACATCCCAAAAACGTGCTGCAAGTCGAGAAATAGTTGTTTTACCGCCACCACTTGGTCCAATTAAAGCTGTAACTTCTCCTTGTTTTGCGACAAATGATACATCTGATAATACTTTTTCTTTTTGATTATAAGAGAAAGCCACATGATCAAATACAATATCATAACCTTCATTTGTAAGTGTATCAACTCCTGTTTGTTCTTCATGGGATAAAATCTCATCCATACGTTTACAATTAGTATCAAGACTAATCATTGCAGATAAGTTTTGTAAAGAAATTTGTAAAGGTTCATACATACGTGTTACAACAAGTAAAAACATAAAGAATGTAAGAACTGTGATTTCACCTTTGACTAATAAATAACTTCCTACGAGTGCAACTGTTCCCATGCCAAGTTTTAAAATCATTTGAGCACTGCAAACAAAAGCCGCATTGGTAAATTCCGCAAAGATAGCATGATTTTCTACAGCTTTGATTTTTTTATTAAGAGATTCCATATACGTATCACACATATTATTCGATCTTAAATCTCTTAATGTTTCTAAACCTTCTTGAATACTATCTAAACAATTAATACGATATTCATTGGTTTTTTCATGTGTTTTTCGTAATGCTTTTCTTGAATAAAGAACAATCGCAAAAGCAATAGGCATCACCCAAACAGCAGCAAGTGCCATACGAAAATCAAAGAAAAATAAACTAATGACAATAATTGTCGTTGAAATCATGGCTCCTATTAATTCAGGAATCCAATGAGAACTTGCTGTTTCTAAAAGAGCACAGTCAGACATAATCGTATTTGTAAGATCCGCTAAATCTTTTTTACCAAAATAAGATAAAGGAAGTTTTCTTAACTTTTCTGCAAGTGTACGACGTCTAACACCACTTTCAATATATGTTGATAAAAAAGTAGCACGATATTGAAAAATTGTAGTTAAAGCAATACAAATCAAGATTACAATAATTGCTACAATAAAGAACGTTAATTTTTCTTTAGGTAATTGTTGATTTAATAAATAAGATGATAATATATAAAGTAATCCCACAGGAAGCATTAAAACAAGGTTAGAAAGTGTCACTGCCACAAAAGCTCTTGCCATGTCATTGGCTCCTTTAGAAGATAAAGCATATTTATGTTTTAATTTTTCAATCATTATTCTTCATCCCCCTTTTGTACTTTCCATTTTACAGATTGATTATATTGATGCCACATATGTTCATAAACACCTTTTGTTTCTAATAATTCTTCATGTTTACCACTTTCAACAATATGTCCATTTTCTAATACATAAATACAATCTGCATTTGTAATCGTTGATAAACGATGAGCAATCATAACAACCGTTTTATCTTTTGCAAGTTTTTCAAAAGCTTTTTGAACAAGCACTTCATTATCAGGATCAGCAAAGGCTGATGCTTCATCTAAAATAAGAATTGGCGCATTCTTTAAAAAGGCTCTAGCAATCGATAATCTTTGACTTTCCCCACCGGAAACATAAACACCTTTTGAACCTATAACTGTATGAACTCCATCAGGAAATTTATCAATAATATCTTGACATTGAGCATCCTTTAAAGCTTGAATGACTTCTTCATCGCTTGCTTCTGGTCTTGACATACGAATATTTTCTAAAATACTCATTTTAAGTAAACGACTATCTTGGAAAACATAAGATACTTGATTCATTAATTCTTTTTGTTCAATATCTTTAACATCAACATGTCCTATTTTAATACTTCCTTCATTTACATCCCAAAAACGAGAAATAAGAGAAGCTACAGTTGTTTTACCACCACCACTTGGTCCAACTAAAGCAATATGTTCTCCTGCTTTAATATGCATACTTAAGTTGTCAATGGCTTTAGTAGAAGCATCTTGATACGTAAAGCTGACATTTTCTAAATCAATAGAAGCATCACTTGGTACTTGTATTTGTTTACTTTCAGGTAAAGGTTGTACATTCATAATTGAATTCATACGATTTAAAGCATCTTCTACAAGCATTTGCGATTCACCGGCATAAGCTACTTTCATTAAAGTCGTTGTTAAAATAGATGTAATTAAAATATAGAAAAAGAGATTCAAAATAAATTGATCTGTAATAGTATTTCCTGCAAATAAATAAGCAGCAATAATTAATGCCGCAAAGATTCCATTAGCAAAAGTTGTAAAACATACCATTGGTTTCATCATACTCTTTGTATAATCTAACGTCCATTTTTCATATTCATCAATTGCTTCTTTAAATCTTTTAAAAGAGAAAATTGTTTGTCCAAATGTTTTAACAACAGGTACCCCTCTTACATATTCAACAGCTTCTGATGACATCGTTTCCAAAGCATTTTGATATTGTTTCATATCTTCTGCCATCTTTGGTCCCATCATCGCTGTAAACATTAAGACAAAAGCAATAATTGCTGGAATAAGACTCATTAAACCTAGTCGCCAATCAAAGATTGCCATCATAATAAGTAAACCAATTGGTGTTGCTTTAGAAACAACTTTATCTGGCACATTATGTGCTAAAAAGGTTTCTGTTGCCGCACTTGATTCCATTACGATTTTTCTAATTTTTCCACTTCCTTGACTTTCAACATAGCCAAGAGGAAGTTTCATAATGTGTTCCATCATTTTCGTTCTCATTGTCGCTTGTACTCTAAAGGCTGCTTTATGCGAACACATTAAGGCTGCGATATAAAAAACCATAGCTAATAACGCAAATAAAACTGCATGCCATCCATAACTTTTGATATGGATTGCTTCATTAAAGTTTGGTCTTACTTCTAATACCTCTTTGATGATACGCCACATATCATAAAAAGGAACCAAAGCAATAAAGGCGCTGATTGCAGCTAAAATACATGAAGCATAAACATAATACTTATGATTTCCTGCAAAGTGCATTAACTTCGATAATGTACTCTCTTTCTTTTCTTTCATAAAATCCCTCCTATTGGTTAGTTTTTGCTAACTATCGATGTTAACTTTAGACAGGTTTCCCTGTCTATTTACTCATCAATTCCCATAACTGCTTTCCAGCCAGCAACATTAAATAACTTTGTGCTATTCATAAATGATTGAGCTTCTTTATAGGAACAATCATGTGCAACAAGTTCATACATCGTTTGCCATCCTGCCCGGCAAAATACATGAATAAAGAATGGATCTACTGTAAAACCTTCTTTACCATATTTATCAACAAGCTCTTGGTAATAGGATTCTTCGATTTTTCCAAGTTCATCTAAAAAATGTTCATATTGAGAACCGGTAGAACAACAAAAAATCAATTTAAACTCTGTAAAATGTTGATAAATATAATCTAAAACAAAATCTGTGCCTTCCTCTCCTTCATAATTAGCTTGATTAAGATCAGGACTATAAGTTGCTTTTTGAATACTCTCGAGATAAATATCCATCAACCCATCCGCTGTTTCTTTGACGATTGCTGAAAACAAACCTTCTTTATCTTTAAAACAAGTATAAATAGAATTTGTACTAACTCCGCTTTTGGCAGATATATTTCTTAGACTTGCTTTCATAAATCCTTTTTCTAAAAATTCTTCTGTTGCACTTTTTAATAGGTTTTCTGTAACACCTACGGTTTCTTGCCTCATAGATTGCCCCCCCATCATTAAATAACACTGTTATTATAACACTGTTATTTTAAAACCGTCAATATTCTTTCGCTACCAAAAAGATGATATAATTATAGATAAGGAGGCATTTCTATGACTTATAAAATTGCTTTTTTTTCATCTGATTGGCTTTTTGAAATTGCCCAAGAAAAACAAAATGCGATCAATCAATTTTTAAATGATTATCAAGATATATCCATTGATATGTTTGAAATCTTTGGAAATTACGGTCTTGTTCACCCTATGGATAGCTTATTAAAACTCTATAAGCTTCCCGATATTAAAGATTATGACGTTTTGATTTTTCAAACAAACTCCAATTTTTATAAAGATTATCGCCAACAAATGATTGATGAAGCTCATAAATATCATATTCCTGTTGTTTCTATTAACGATCCTATTAAAGATTGCGTTTATGTAGGAACAGACAATCAACAAGCCATTTATAAACTTACTCAAACAATTTCAGCTGAAAGAAATTGTCAAAAAGTAGCTTATGTTTCTGGACCTATGTCTTCAAGAGAAGCACGACTTAGAAAAGCAGACTTTTTACAAGCAACTAAAGATTTAGAAGATATTCAAATCATTGAAGGTGCGAGTTGTGGTTATCCAACAAATGAAAAAGATGATCCTGAATTAAAAAAAGAATATTTATCTTATACTTATCATAGTAATTGTTTTTTTGAATCAACAGAACGTTTAGAAACACTCTTATCTCAGACATCTCATTTTTATGATTTATTTGATGTTTTTGAAAAAGAATCACAAAATTTTGGATATAAACAAATTTATCTGGTTATGAATTCAAAATATATTGATGAAATGTCTGAAAATATTATTCATTTTTCTGATAAAATGTATTTAATGGGTATGACTTATCACAAAAATTCACCTGATGAAAAACATATCTATCAAGAATTTTCTAAAAAAGAAGTTCTTCCTCAAGAATATAAATCACGTTATATGATTTATACTTCTTTAAGTAATAATGGTGTCGCTATTGGTTATTTAGCTTTTGATAATTACTCAAAAAATATTTCTATTAATTATATGACAATTATCTTAAAGCTATTAGGTCTTACTATTAAAAGTATACGAAAAAAACATGTTTTAAGTTTATTAAACAAGGAATTAGAAAATCTTTATGTTAAAGATTCATTAACCCATCTGAAGGTAGTGGGTTTCCGCCTATGGCAAACGAAAGGATTTAATTTATGAATCAACTAGAAAAAAACTTTATTATCAACTCATTGAAAAAGATCAACAAGCATTGATTTATTTTATTGATATGGATTTTATGAAAAAAACAAACGATCTTTATGGACATGATATGGGTGATAGTGCTATTAAAGAAATTGCTTCTATTATTTTAAAAGTCATTTCTAAAGAAGATATTGCGATTCGTTATGGTGGTGATGAATTTGTTATCATTACCAATTATTCATCGAAAGATCTTTCTACAAAAATAACTGATGAAGTGTTTTCTTTTTTGAATACCCACATTCCACAGGTGATTATCAAAATAAGAAATGATAGTTTAAATTTTTTTGGCTTTTATGTGTAAAAATGGTTTCAATAATTGGATTGACCTGTTGATTATGGGTAATTTAATCAAAATTAATTATATTAATTACGTTTTTCTTAAAAAGATCTAATTTTGAATATGATATATATGGAGGAAATTTTTGATGAAAGTTTTTAAAGAAATAATTGCTTATTTTAGTCATATGAATAATAAAAGAAGAACTTTAGTGTGGTATATTATATCATTGAGTATTGTTTTGATAGAATATCTTATTAACTCTAGACTAGACAAATTTGTCTACTTTCATCCGTTCATTAGTATAGTAATAAATATAGTTCTCTTAATAGATTTATTTTTTATACCTATTACTTTTATAGCAATTGATATATTAAAAGCACAAAAAAATTCTATTATAAAATTTTTTCAAATTATTTTATCAGGAATTGGTATAGGACTGTTATCTTTTACGGTTATTTTTGTTTACTCTTTCTTTAATAAATCATCATTTAACATTGATAGTGTAAGTATAGATTTTAGAAGTGATAAAATATATGTTGAAAATGTAGTTTGGTTAGAGGATAGTCACCATGTAGATGTGTATCAAATCGAAAACGCATTTTTTGTAAGGCGGATTGACAGTTATAAATTATAAAATGATAATGTTTTTTGAATCCCCATAATCAACAGGTGACGATTTAAGAGAAATGTGGAGCAGAAATATTCAGGATATATACTATCTGTCTATGACTGATAGGAAATGATTTCTGTAGGTATTTCTTGATTTTATCCATAACAGTCTTTCGCATATTTCTGTGGTTAAATCTATACTCCTGTTCATTCAGGAATAAAGGCATCTCTCTTTTAGTTATTCCATGATATATACCAGTAATATTATTTTTAATATTACCGATTATTATATTTAACCAGAGTAGTCTATGATTCTTTTCTTCGTAGCTGATCTTCTCGTTCTTTACCTGAATCTCTTCATTTAATGTATTAAAGCCTTTCTCGCCATCTGTATTAAGCAATGCAGCATGTGTTAATATACAACATTGTTCTATATTTTTCTTAAGTGACAGACCAGTATAATCATTGATGCGTCTTAACTTAATAAATCGGGGATAGTTATTCCCTTTATCTGTAGATAGAATACCAAGAATAGGCTGTTGCTCACTTGCACGACCCGCATTATTCTTGGATTTTGCACCAATATTAAAGACATCCGCCTCATAGAAAAGGCTGTTGAGCAGCTTCTCTGAATTGCTTAGTGACATAAGATTCTACACTTGTTCTCTAGAAGAAGTGCAGTCTTGTGGTTAACATCTAGTATTGAACATAAATTTATTGCACTGATTCCTTTATTTTCATTAAGGAAAAGGAAAACACCTAACAGAAGTTTGTATAGATCAAGTTTGCAGCTCTGAAAAATAGTGCCTGAAAGCAGAGAATGTTGCTTATGGCATGAGCTACATTCAAGAACATATGAAGTCTTGGTCTTTCCTACACGCTTGACTAGGTAATACTTATGACATCCGCAACGGTCACATGAAAATCCCCCAGGCCATTTCATGGATTTGAAGAATTCAATACAGTTACCAATATTGTTTGAATAATTTTGAGTGAACTGATAAAGAGAAGCTTTCTTTGGCTTTAATACTTTATTTGACATGTGGTTATACCTCCATCTGATTTCTAATCTAATTATAGAACGGATGGAAAATCCATGTATTCAATTCAGCTTCATGAACGCCGTCCAATCGGTGCTTATAGAATTTAATTTTCACTAACCTGTAGGTATTCAAATTTTCTTTTAATAAAACAAAAAAATATCCTTTTTCACTTTCAACAAGTATTGGATATTATTTAGCACATCAAAATGATGATTTTGAAACAGCTATTAATCAAGCGGATGCTTTAATGTATCAGATAAAGAAAGACAAAAAAGCTCAAAGAAATTAATCTTGAGCTTTTTTTACATCTGATAAAAGTTTTTTAATTCTAACAAATGCTTCTTCAATATTTTCTTTAGATGAAGCAAAAGAAATTCTAACAAAATCAATAAAGTCCTTACCAAAACCACTTGCTGGTACAACAGCTACGCCATAATCAAGTAACTTATCCGCAAATTCTTGCCCATTAAGCCCCGTTTTAGAAACATCAACCATAATATAGAAAGCCCCATGAGGTTTAATGTATGAAAGACTTTCACATTGATCTAATTGTTCCATAATAAATGTTCTTCTTTCATGGAAAGTATCTACCATATGTTGAACTTCTTCTTTTACATCTTCTTGATCAATTGCTTTTGCCATTCCTATTTGCGCAAATGTCATTTGTGATGTTGTTGTATATTGATGTACTTTTAAAATAGGCTCTATATTTTCTTGACTAGAAGCAATATATCCCATTCGCCACCCTGTCATAGCATACGCTTTAGAAAAACCATTAACAATAATTGTATAATCTTTCATGTTTTCAAATGAGGCAATAGAAACATATTGCTTTTCATAATCGAGTTGATTATAAATTTCATCAGCTAATATTAAAATATTGTTTTCTCGAGCTAGTTGGCATACCTTTTCTAATGTTTCCTTTTGATAAACAGCTCCAGTTGGATTATTTGGATTATTAATAATAATCATTTTTGTTTTGTCTGTTATTTTATTTTTAACTTCATCTAGATCTATTTGAAATCCATTGCTTGGCTTTAAAGGAATTTCTACAGGAATTCCTTTACATAATAAAACTGTATTTTGATAAGAAACAAAGGCTGGTGTAAAAATAATAACTTCGTCCCCTTCATCAATAAAAGCCTGACACGTATTATTGATGGCTTCACTACAACCACATGTCATAATAATTTCTTGGTCGCTATCATAATCAATGGTTGTTTGTTGTTTTAAAAGTTGTGATACTTTTTGTCTTAAACCTAAATATCCTCGATTAGAACTATAATGTGTTTGGTTATCATTTAAAGCCTCAATTGTTGCTTTTTTGATGCCTTCTGGTGTATTAAAATCAGGTTCTCCTGCACATAAAGATACAACACTTTTCCCTTGACTTTTTAATTTTTCAACCTTTTCCATAACAACACGAATAGATGACATTTGTACTTGATCTATTCTTTTAGCGTATATATTTTCTTTTTCCATTTTGACACTTCCTTTTTGATAACTATTATATACTAATTATCGTCAAATACACAACAAAACATCTTAAATAAAAATACCTAATTTCTATAAAATATATCTATAAATTTTCTTCTTAATATCTATTAGATTTATCTATTTTTTGTTTTTATAATAAAGATAAGGAGGATTATATTTATGAATAAAGAATTTGAAGGAAAATATGCTGTTGTTACTGGAGGAGCTGGCGGAATCAGTTACGAAGCTGCAAAAGCACTTGCAAAAAAAGGATTATCTGGTGTTGTTTTAGCTGATTTAAATATTGAGCAAGCAACAGAAAGTGCTAAAAAACTAGAAGAAGGAACAGGATGTCACTGTTATCCATGCAAAGTAGATGTTTCTAATCCTGAAGATATTGAACATCTATTTGAATTTGCATTAGAAAAAATGCCAACATTTCATATTTTAGTTAATGGAGCTGGTGTTTGTCCAACAACCCCTATTGAAGATTTGGATGCTGATAAATGGGATTGGTGCATGAATATTAATTTAAGAGGTGCTCATTTATGTATGAGAGAAGCCATCAAAACTATGAAAAAACAAAAATATGGAAAGATCATAAACATTTCTTCTGTGGCTGCACGAATTGGAGGTATCGCTTCTTCTGTAAGTTATGCTGCAAGTAAAGGTGGTCTTTTATCTGCTACAAAAAGTTATGCAAAAGTTTTAGGAACTTATAATATTAATGTTAACGCTGTTTGTCCTAGTGTCATCAACACAAATATGACAGCTAATACAAATTACAGTGCTGCTGGTATCCCACTTGGACGTTTAGGTGAAACAGAGGATGTTGCAGAAGTTATTGCCTTTCTAGCAAGTGATGCCTCTAAATATATTACTGGTCAAGGTATAGATATAAATGGTGGTTCTTATATGAACTAAAACACAAAAAAAGCTTCATCATGAAGCTTTTTTATTATCTTTATTTTTCTTTAACAAGTTTACTTCCTGAGTTGAAACCAATCATTAATCCTAATGCAACAAGTAAGATTGCGACTACTAATTGTAAACCATCAACCATTAAAACAAATCCACCTGTTACAAATAATTTCATAACGATTCCATAGATAGCTTGTACTAATGCTGTCATTGTAACGATAAACATTAATACCATTGGGATATATAACATAAATCCTTTTCTTCCAGTAACTTTTAAGAAAACAGCTAATGAAATTAAAACCATTGCAGCTAATAATTGGTTAGCTGATCCGAATAATGGCCAAATATTAACATATCCACCTAAACTTAATAAATATCCACAAACTAAAGAAATAATTGTTGAAACGTATTTATTAGTTAAAACTTTAACTAAACCACTTGGTTCTTGTCCTTCTTCTACTTCAAAGAATTCTTGGAAAGACATTCTTGAAATTCTTGCAACAGCATCTAATGAAGTTAAAGCAAGAGCTGAAACAAACATTGTCATAATGCATAATCCCCATGATTGAGGTAAACCAAGTTGAGCAACTAAACCAGTAACACCAGCTGAGAATTTAGTAAATGGTGTCGCTGTATCAGCTAAAGCCATATTAGCAAGTGTACTATCTAAGACACCCGATGCTTTTAAGTTTGGTAAAGCACCAACAATAACGATAACTAAGATAGCAAGTAATGATTCAAGTAACATAGAACCATAACCAACTTGTAACATATCTTTTTCGTTTTCTACTAATTTTGAACTTGTTTCAGATGAGACAAGTGAATGGAAACCAGAAACGGCACCACAAGCAATTGTAACAAATAATGTTGGGAAGATATAACTTCCTGAAGCAGATTTAAATCCTACAAAAGCAGGTGTTGTAATTGTTGGATTGCTTACAAATACACCAATTACAGCAGCAACGATCATTCCAATGAATAAGAATGTTGTTAAATAATCACGTGGTGTTTTAAGTAACCACATAGGTGTAACTGAAGCAAAGAAAATATATACAAAGACAACATAAATCCAAGTTGTTTTAGTAGCATATACTGGAAACATAATTCCAAGTGCTAACATAGCAATAATTAAAGCAATACCAAGAATCACTTTTGGTAAACCTTCTAGTTTAACTTTTTTCAAGAATAAACCAAAGGCCATTGCTACGAAAACATATAAAATTGAAATTGAAGCAGCACTCGCATTTGGTGCAAGTTTAGCTCCATCAGCACTAATTCCATTAAATGTTCCAGCAACCATATCAGCGAAAGCTGCAATAACAATTAATGTAAAAATCCAACAAAATAAGAAAAATAATTTTTTACCTTTACGTCCAATATATTTTTCAATGATTTGTCCCATTGATTTTCCTTCTGTTTTAACAGAAGCATAAAGTGCTCCAAAATCTTGTACAGCACCAAAGAATACACCACCAACGATAACCCATAAAAAGGCTGGTAGCCAACCAAACATCATTGCCATAACTGGTCCAGTTACAGGTCCAGCTCCTGCAATTGATGAGAATTGATGAGCAAAGACTGACCATTTGTTTGTAGGTACAAAGTCTGTCCCATCTTCTTTTGCAACAGCAGGTGTTGTTGCTTTTGGATCAATTCCCCATGTTTTAACTAAGTAACGACCATAGAATAAATAAGCCACTACTAAAATTAAAGCACTTAATCCAAGTAATAGTAAACCATTCATAAATGAATCCCCCTCTTTTAAATCAATCATCACATATAAAAAGGTTTTCGCTTAACTTTACGCTAAGACGAAAACCTTGTTCCGCGGTACCACTTAGATTGCGATATTTAATCGCCCCTTCACATCTTTTTATAATGCTATTTCTTTAACGCAGAAATTACGATTTCCCTACTTTTATTTCAAGATAATAGCTCACAAGTGATGGTCTTATATCATTACCTACATTCTTTCCACCAACCGAATGTTCTCTATAGGAAGCGGATGTAAAATCGTATCTTGTTCATCGCTCATTTATATGTATGTCTATATATTATACCTCTTTTTTTGTTTGTCAATAGTTTTTTATTTTAATAACTATATTTTTTATCAATAAATATTTATTTCGTTCAGTCAACTCATCTTTTGATACATATAATATATTGGTGATTATATGTCTCTACCTTACATGAATACTGTTTTACTTAATCAGATGATTGTTATCATTTCACAATCATTTAATGAATGTTTTTCAAATGATGAACAGGCCATTATTGGCGCTTTTTTAACAACTCTAGGAGATATGCTCTCTTTAAATAGTGCTTATATCTCTTATTTACAAGATCAAAATTCCCTTTCTAAACAAAATCAAAATGATTATGATTTATTAGAAAAAAGTATTGAAAAAATAAAAGTAGAACTTAATAAAATGAAAAGTAATGTCCAAAAATGAACATTACTTTTATTAATTATTAACACTTTGATGTGGGGCATATGTCGCATCATCAATTCCTTTAAAAGTATAGCCTAAATTTTTATAGTGTTCAATAATAGCAGGTAAGGCTTGAACAGTGGTATCCTTAGCTTGTGTATCGTGGCATAAAATCATGACATTATTATCATGACATGATGTCCCGTTTCTAATCAACTTATCTACAGCTACATGATTTCCTGAAGCATCTGTTGAATCTCCATTCCAATCATAATATTGATATCCTTTTTCAACAACTTCTTTTGTAAGAGTTGACATAATTCCTTGACAATATCTTCTTGACACTGTATTTGAACTTCCACCTGGGAAACGAATATAATGTGGTACAAAACCGATTTCTTTTTTTACCATTTGACCTATTTTATTTAAATCATCAAAATAAGCATCAACTGAAGCATAGACAGTTGAATATTCATGACTATACGTATGAAGAGCAATCGTATGTCCTGCATTATAAGCATCTTTAATCAAATAATTATAATCTTGATTTCTTCCTGTTACAAAAAATGTTGCTTTAGCATCATATTTTGCAAGTATATCCATGATTTTTTTAGTATTTTCTGATGGACCATCATCAAATGTTAAATAAACAACTTTTTCATTAGATTGTTTATCACTACCAATTTTTTTAATTACATTTACTTTTCTTTTAACAGTTATTTTGTTTCCAGAACTATCTTTTGCCACATAAGTAACTTCATACGTTCCTTCTTTAGAAGTATCTAAATTTTTATCATCAATTTTATATTGGATATCTTCTAAACTATTATCACTTACTTCCACACCAGCTTTTAAATCAGGTGTTGTATTTAAAGAAACCGTCAAATCATCCAATCCCTTAAATACAGGTTTTTGTGTATCTACAACTTGAATCGTTGTTGTATATTCTCTATTTTTATATGTATATGTCACTTCATATTTTCCTAGCTTTTTAATATTTAAATTTTTGCTTTGACATGCTACATCTTTAACACTTCCATGTTCAACTTCACTAATATAGCTATTGGGATTAAACTTCCCATTAATTTCTACTGTCAGATTTTCTTTAAAATGCAGTTGTTTTTTTATAAATGTTTGATAAACAAATAAACCTATTCCTAAGACGATTGCTCCAATCAAAGTAATCACTAATTTTTTTCTATTTTTCATATAGACTCCTACTCTTTTCTAAATATTCTTGTACTTTTTTAATAAACCTATCAATAACTGGTGAAAGACGTGTATATTTCTTCCATATAAAAACGGTATTTGTTGATAGTTCTGGATAAAAAGGAATGAAACAAATATTCTTTTGATTTAACACCTGATAGGCTCCTTCTACTGTAATCGCTGCTCCTTGATCATCTTGAATAAAAGGAAGAATTGCTGAAGCAAAATTATAAGAAAACATGCTGTGCAACGAAACATCCCCTTTTAACCAATTAGAAATTTCACTTTGAACAATTTCCCTATTTGTTAAAAACAATGGTAATTCTTTTAAATCCTCTTTTTTAACATAGGGCTTATTAGCCAAAGAATTAGTTTTTGAAACAATGATTCCCCATTTTTCTTGAAGCGGTATACGTAAATGATTATATTTTGAAATATCTACTGGTTCCAACAAAATCCCAATATCTACTAATCCTTGATCAACTCTTTCTTTAATCAAATCCGCATTTCCTACATAGATATCAAATTTTACAAGAGGGTATTCATCATGAAACTCTTCAATCACTTGCGAAAGAACCGTTTGTGAAGATGAAAAAATACCCGTTCCAATCATAATTTGACCAACCATTTCTTCTTCACTTTGAGTAATCTCTTGTTCTGTTTTATTAACAAGTGATAAAATTTCTTCTGCTCTTCTTCTAAGTAAAACACCCTCATCTGTGAGTTCTATTTTTCTTTTTCCTCGAATAAATAAAGGCTTCCCTAATTCATCTTCCAACTGCATTAATTGTCTTGATAATGTAGGTTGTGTCATATGTAGTTGCTTAGCTGCACGTGTAATATTTTTCTCACGCGCAACCATTAAAAAATACTGAAGTATTCTAAGTTCCATGATTTTTACCTTCCTTTTTATTTTAACCCATATTTCTTAAAAAAAATCTAAATTATTCTAAAGATTTCTAAAGAATTATATTTTTTCTAAATATCCGCTTTCTATCCAGCCTATTTCTTTATTTTTGATAATATAGGCAAATTTTCCATATAATCCTATTACTTTAACATCTTCATTTTCATGAACCGTTATAAAATGATCAATATAATCATCTAAACAATAAAAGTGTTTATTTTTCAAATAAATAAATTCATTTTTGATCCATAACATTTGGTTTGTATGAATAACTTTACAAAATGAAAATTCTTCTCTTTTTTCTAAAATTTCTATTTCAAAATTTGGCCAGGAAACCTTATGATTTTCCTTATTTTCTACAAATTTGTCTTGTTTTATTCTATAGATTGGTAAAGGTTGTACAAAATGATTCTTAAAAGTTAAATTCTTACCATCATTTTCAATAATAAGTGCATTCAATTGACTGATAAATTTAACCCCTGTTCCACCATCAATACTAATTATTTTTTTATCAAAATCCATCAAAACATCATTTTTAATTTGATCTTGATAAAAATTTGACGTTGGTAAATGACCTACTATGACATATTTTTTTAAACAATGACCTACTTTTTGAAAATCTCTTTTTTCGATAAATGAAGAAAGCGGTGCATTTTGCCAATCATTTTTGTTTTCAATCCCAGCATGAATACATAAAAAATCATCGGTTTCTATTGAAGTAGGCAAACTCGCTATATAATTAAGTTCTTCTTGTAAAGATTCTCTTACAATTTTTTGTAAGATTTGTGGTTTTTCTTTCTTCAAATCTAAATGTTTTCGAGAAACAATTTGATCAATCATTCCACTTTTACCAATTTTACGTAAGTAATGTAACATTTCTTGGCAAAGACCATCATCATTAATCAATGCATCTAAAGCATATTCACAATTACCTAGTAAAACATATACCCTTGGGCTTTTTTGTTGTAAATATTGAAGATAGTGTACTGTTTCTATGGCTTGTGTTCCCTTTTCTACAAAATCTCCATCAATAATCAAATAGTCTTGTGTAGTATATCGTGCTTCTTTTAAAAGCTGTTTGAAACGATCTAAATGACTATGAATATCAGAAACGACAATACATCTATAAGGTTTTTCTATATTTAGTTTTTCATGTCTTATTTCTATCATATATCACCTATTTAAAAAGGATAGAAATTCTATCCTACTTTCTTTTTAACATTGTTTCAATAAGTTCATCATTATTTTTAGTATTTCTAAATAATAAAAGCGCATCATCTAAATTTTGACTCGCACGTGTCCCATTTAATGAATAATGAATCATATGGTTCACTTGTAGTTCTTTTTCACTTAATAATAAATCTTCTCTTCTTGTTCCAGATTTAGCTATGTCGATTGCTGGAAAAATGCGTTTTTCTTGCATTGCACGAGATAATACAAGTTCCATGTTTCCTGTTCCTTTAAACTCTTCATAAATAACATCATCCATACGACTTCCTGTATCTACAAGAGCAGTTGCAAGAATCGTCAAACTTCCCCCTTCTCTCATATTTCTGGCCGCACCAAAAAATCTCTTTGGCATATAAAGACAGTTTGGATCTAATCCCCCTGAAAGTGTTCTTCCTGATGGCGAACAAATCAAATTATAAGAACGTGTTAAACGTGTTATACTATCTAATAAAATCATTACATCTTGACCATGTTCAACAAGACGTTTTGCTCTTTCAATGACCATTTCTGATACTTTTTTATGTCGATCTGGTGTTTCATCAAACGTTGAATAAAGAACTTCCACATTATCTCCTTCAACAGCTTCTTTAATATCCGTTACTTCTTCTGGTCTTTCATCAATTAATAAAATTAAAATATGTATATCTTTATTATTTTCTTTAACAGCTAAAGCTATATCTTTTAAAAGCGTTGTTTTTCCTGCTTTTGGAGGAGAAACAATAATTCCTCTTTGACCTTTACCAATAGGAGCAAGTAAATCTATCATTCTCATTGCTATTTTTCCATTTTTGCCAACACTAATTTTTTCATTTGGAAAAATTGGTGTTAAGCTTTCAAAGGATTTTCTTTTCATTGCTGTTTCTAAATCATAATGATTGATTTTTTGAATATGTAAAAGAGATCTAAACTTTTCAGATGCTTTTGGTTCCCTAACAACACCTGTAATAAAATCACCTGTTTTTAATTTAAATTTATAAATTTGTGATTGAGAGACATAGACATCATGAGGATCTGATAAATAATTTGCATTTCTAATAAAACCAAATCCATCAGGCAATACTTCTAAAAAACCTGTTGTAATGATTCCATCATCTAATGAATCTTTTGTATATTCTTTCTTTTCTTTTTTTGTATTTTCCATAATATCACCTCAACCATTATGTCATATTTTCTTCTTTTTAGCTATAAAAACAAAAGAAAAAGTAGATTTCTATCTACTTTATTCAACAAAGGTAAAAACATCTTTTGCTTTAATATGTTCTAAAATAAAGATTTCATTTTCATCAATATGTCCTAATAAATTTCTTTGACCATCTACCTTCATTTCTTTTAAAACGATTTGAATTTCTCCTCGATAATGTACAAGATTGTCATTGACAATTACAACATCACCCCTTGTATAGTACGCTTTATCACAAGGACGACATGGAATTTCTTTTCCTTTATAAATCATTCTTGTCCAACGTGAACGTAACATATAATTCATACAATCACCTAAATCACTATGACTTGGATAATTAAATAAAATTTCTTTTTCCAAAGCAGTAATACCCTTATCTAAATGAATCTTAAAAGGTATTCTTTTAGTTAAACCATGGGGCACAAAATCTGCTAAAAAACCTAAAGATTCATTTTTAGGAATATCTACATATACTTGTTTCATTACTTGATCGATTGCTTTAAATTCTTCATCACTAGCATAGGCATTTCCAATGATTATTTCATCTACATTGTCTAAAGCTAAACAGTGTTTTAATTGAATTTCTATCGGCATATCTCGATGTTCTTCAATGGTTGGAAGACCATCACTCACTGGCCATGGTCCATGACTTCCTTTAACTAAATTTGAAATAAAGATAGCTACCGGAATATTTTTAGCTTTCCAATAATTATTAATATCATTAATAGCTTCTAAACTTGGAGCCGTATATCTTTCTGGATAGAAATTATGACATGTAGAAATATTTTCTGGTTTAGCTCCATTTTTAATAGCTGTTTCAATGACATCAATAAAACTTGTAGACATTTCAATTTTAATGCCTTCTTTATTATTAATAAGAGTGGCATCCCTTTCATCATTAAAACTAAAATCCATTCTTAAAATATCTACCCCAATATTTTTAAAAACCGAAAGATCTGTTTCTGTTGCTTCTAATCTATGAAATAACTCACTATTACAGTCACCAGAAACAATCATGCCATATTTATGAACGATTTTTGTAAAATCTTTAAAATAAGCAATAATTTCTTCTTTTGTCCCTGGTACTGAAAACATGCTTGTAAATACTTTTTTAAAACCATAAGTCGATGCTTTTTTTAAATAGGCATCAATTTCTTCTAATGTTTCTTGTTCTGGATATAAAGAAACACCTAACATTACTTTTTTCATAAACATCCTCCTCATAAACATTATTCTATCATGTATATACAAGTATCACAATAAATAAAAAGAGGATTTCTCCTCTTTAAACAAAAGCATGATCAATTTCAATGACACAATGATATTCGTCACTGATTTGTTTGACTTCAGCACTTATTTTATTCTTTAAAATTTGATGACTAATTTGATCATTAGCTGGTATTAAAACATCAAATATTAAATTTGTATGATTCTTTCCTGGAACCATTCTAAAATCATGAATCGAATAATGTTCATCTATTCCTTTTACAATTTCTAAAACTTGTTGTTTTAAAGCTAATAACCTTGGATTATGCACATCCACTGGATCATAATGAATGGTCGTATGAATATGATATTTTTCTTGAATTGCTCTTTCAATATCATCGATTTCTTCATGAATTTTCATAACATCTTCTTGACAATCTACTTCCACATGAAGTGTCATAAACATTCTTCCTGGTCCATAATCATGCATCATTAAATCATGAATACCTAAAGGTTTATCATATGACATAATAAAATTTTCAATGTCATCTATCAAGGCTTTATCAGGTGCCAATCCTAATAAAGGATTGATTGTATCTTTAAATACATTAATTCCTGCAAAAATAACAATTAAAGAAACAATTGTCCCAATAATTCCATCAACTGGTAAATCAGTTATCAATGTAAGTATTAAAGAAACAAGTGTTGCAAATGTTGTCACAACATCATTTAAACTATCTTGTCCTGCAGCTTTTAAAGATGATGAATCAATTTTTTTACCAATTTGATTATTAAAATAATACATCCATAGCTTCACTAAAATAGAAAATATTAAAATCACTACTGCAACAAATGAAAACATAACTTTTTCAGGATTAAAAATCTTAACAACTGATTCTTTTAAAGATTGAATACCTACTACTAAAATTAAAAAAGCAATCACCATTCCTGCAATATATTCATAACGTCCATGACCATAGGGATGATCTTTATCAGGATGTTTATTAGCAAGTTTAAAGCCAAATAAAGAAGCTAAATTACTTCCTACATCCGATAAGTTATTTAAACCATCTGCTTGAATAGCAACCGAATGAACAATTAAACCAATTGTTATTTTAAAAATAACTAAAACAATATTGCATATAATGGACAAAATGGAACATAACGTTCCATAAGCTTGTCTTACTTTTTGATTTTTATAATCATCATAATTTTCAATAAATCTTTGTGTTAAAAAATGAATCATGATAAAACATCATAAACAAAAATATTTTGTTTATCTACCTTTATTAATTCAACTTCTTCTAATTCTTTTAAATATTTATTTACTTTTTCTTGATCAACTTCTTTATTAGCAAGTATTGCAAGATTTACTTGAATTTGGGGATTATCCACTTTAATATAAGCTGTATTTTCAGTTGTATAACCTGCTTTATTTTTCATTGTTTCTAGAATTGAAACATAAGCAAGTTTTGTTTCTAATCTTAAACTTTTATAATGATCAAATAATACCTTTGGCATATAAAATTCATCCTTTGATTTTTCAATAACTTCTTTTAAACTTTCTTTAGTATATAATTCCATACTTCTTCACTCCTTTTGTTTTTATATTATACCATATCTAGAAAAAAAGAACATTGTGTTAATCTCTTTTTCTTTGCGTAAATGTACTGACATCGTCAAAACCAATTTCCTGATATTTTTTTGCTACATTTAAACAATTTTCACCAACACGTTCACTTGTATGACTATCAGTACCAATGGTAATAATACGTCCTCCTAAATCATAGTAACGTTGTACCTGTTCAAAATTAGGAAATCCACATGTTTTTAAATCTCGATATCCCGATGTATTGACTTCAATACCTTTTCCTTTTTGAACAAGTGTTTTAAAGATTTCATCTATAATATCTTGATATTTTTGATGATCAACAGTTTTATCCTCATAAGGTCCATATCTTACAATATAATCTAAATGGCCTAAAACATTAAAACAATCGAAAGCTTTTACACATTTTAATGTTTCTTCAAAAAATTCACGATGTGCTTGTTCCTTTGTTTTTCCTTTAAAAAATTCACCATAATAAAATTCTGTATGATGAATCACATGAATAGATCCAATAACAAAATCAAAAGGATATTGTTGAATTAAATTTTCAATTTCTTCTTGATGATCTAAATCCAATCCCATTTCAATACCCCATTTAATTTTTATTTGATCTTTGAATTCCTCTTTTAAACTTTGAATCTCTTGATAATAGTTTTCAACATCTAATTCAAAAGAATCTATTGGATAATCAAAATCACGATGATCTGTAAAACAGATTTCATCTAAATTCATTTCTATTGCTTTTAAAACATGTTCTCTAGGATTTGCCTCACTATCCCCTGAAAAATGTGTATGCATATGATAATCTATAACTCTCATATTTTATCCTCCATTTTTCCTTATTATAACAAATAAGAGAAAATATTGCTATTTTCTCTTATTCATAAATTATCTGTTAAATTAATCTAAATCAGTTCCGTTTGATTCTATTACTTTTTTATACCAATAGAATGAATCTTTTGGTCTTCTTGATAAATCTCCAGTTCCATCATCATGTTTATCTACATAAATGAAACCATAACGTTTTCTCATTTCTCCAGTTCCAGCAGAAACTAAATCAATACATCCCCATGTTGTATAAGCAATTAAATCAACCCCATTATCACAAGCAGCTGACATTGCTTCAATATGTGGTCTATAGTAATCAATACGATAATCATCATGGATTGATCCATCTTCTTCTACTGTATCATAAGCACCTAGTCCATTTTCTACGACCATTAGTGGAATTCTATAACGGTCATAGATTTTTTCTAATGAATATTGAAGCCCTAATGGATCTAAAGCCCATCCCCAATCTGAATAAGTTAAATATGGGTTACGAATACCTGCCGCAAAGTTACCTTGTACTGTATCTTCTGTTTCATGAGTTGTCACATTGTTTGTCATATAGTAACTATATGTAAACATATCAACAACACCTTCTTTTAAGACTTTTAAATCTTCTTCAGTGATATCTAAATCTGTAATGTTATGTTCTTTCCAAATTCTCTTTGCAAATGGAGGATAAGCACCAAAGCATTGAACATCTCCACAATACCAGAAGTTTTCTTCCATTGTTTGTTGATTTAATAACATGTCTTTTGGATCACATGTATGTGGATATGTGATTGCTCCTGCAAGCATACATCCAATTTTGTTTTCAGGATCAATTTCATGTCCTAATTTAACGGCTTTTGCACTTGCCACAAATTGATAATGTAAATGTGTTAAACGTTTTTTGTAATCTTCATCAGTTGTCCCATCACCAAACATATTAATAACATTTAAAGTATTATTGATTTCATTAAATGTTAGCCAGTATTTAACAAGTCCTTTGTATTCAGTAAAGACTGTTTTACAGTATTTTACAAAGAAATCAATGTATTGACGATCTTGCCAATCTCCATATTTTTCTACTAAATAAATTGGTGTATCAAAGTGATGAATCGTAACTAATGGTTCAATATTATATTTTCTTAATTCTTTGAAAACATCTCTATAAAATTCAATACCTTCTTGATTAGGTGTTTCTTCATCTCCACGAGGATAAATTCTTGACCAAGAAATAGACATTCTAAACATCTTGAATCCCATGTCTGCAAATAATTTAATATCTTCTTTATAATGATGATAGAAATCAGTACCTTCATGATTTGGATATAAGTATCCATCTAAACAAGCATAATGATCTCCACCTTCTGGTAAAGCATCATCAAAATGAACTTGTGGTGTTGCATGTGCATTTCCATCTTTATCGATCCAAGTTACTTTTCTTGGCTCTTTAACACTTCCACCTGTTGTAAAGTCTGTTAAGGCTGGACCACGTCCACCTTCATTCCATCCACCTTCATATTGGTTTGCAGCTGTTGCTCCTCCCCAAAAAAATCCTTCTTTAAATCCCATTTGAATTCCTCCTTTATCATTGATTATTATTATATTCATTTTCATGTATTCGTTTACATTTTTTCATAATATGAAACATAAAAAGAGAAGATTTAATAATCTCCTCTTGTATGAAATTCTTTTTTGTTTCCAGTTACTTGATGTCTTTCTTTAAGTTTATTTTGAATATCTTCTAAACTGACACCTCGATCATTCATTAAAACAAAAGTATGGAATAATAAATCAGATATTTCTCCAACCAATTCTTCTTTATTATCATTTTTTGCTGCAATAATTGTTTCGCTTGCCTCTTCACCCACTTTTTTACAAATCTTATCAACCCCTTCATTCAATAAGTAATTTGTATAAGATTTTTCAACTGGATGAATCTTACGATCAGCAATTGTTTTTTCCAATTCTCTAAAAATATCTCTTGCATCATAAGCTTGTACTTCATTAAAGAAGCATGAATAAGCCCCAGTATGACAAGCCGCTCCTGTTTGTTTGACATAAATCAATAAAGTATCTAAATCACAATCTAAATACATTCCTTTAATATCTTGAAAATGTCCTGATTCTTCTCCTTTATGCCATAACTTTTGTCTACTTCTTGAATAAAAAACAGTTTGTTTAAGTTCTAACATTTTATCATAAGCTTCTTCATTGACATAAGCTAACATTAATACTTCTTTTGTTTGATAATCTTGGACAATTGCTGGAATTAATTCCATTTTATTAAAATCTGGTCTCATTATCTTGTTCTCCTTACATTTATACCATGTTTTTTACATTCATTTCTTACATCTTCAACAGTTGCTTCATTAAAGTGGAAAAGTGAAGCCACTAATGCTGCATCAACATTTGTTTTTTCAAAAACATCAACAATATCTTGAATACTTCCACAACCACCTGAAGCAATAACTGGAATATCAACAGCCTTACAAACAACATTAAGCATTTCAATATCATAACCCGCTTTAGTTCCGTCAGCATCCATCGAAGTAAGCAATACTTCTCCAGCACCTAAACTTTCGCATTTTTTTACCCATTCAATTAAATCTAAACCTGTATTTTCTCTTCCACCTTTAACGTAGACATCCCATCCACTTTGGTCTTCTCTTTTTTTGGCATCAATAGCAATTACTACACATTGAACCCCAAATTCATCAGCTGCTTCTTTAATTAGTTGAGGATTAGCAATTGCTGCAGAATTAATAGAAACTTTATCAGCACCTGAGGCAAGAATCATTCTAAAATCATCTAATGTTCTAATTCCACCTCCTACTGCTAGAGGAATTGTTAGTTCTGAAGCCCCGCGTTCAATAATATCTTTCATAATGCCTCTATCTTCATAAGAAGCTGTAATATCCAAAAAGACAACTTCATCTGCACATTGTACGTCATATTTTTTAGCAAGTTCAATAGGGTCTCCAACATCTTTTAATCCAACAAAATTGACTCCTTTAACCACTTTCCCATCTTTGATATCCAAACAAGGAATTATACGTTTTGTAAGCATTTGATTGTCTCCTTTAAATCAATTTTCTTTTCGTAATAAGCTTTTCCAACGATACATGCATAATAATCTTTTTGAGCAACTTTTTGGATATTATCAAAATCTTTAATTCCTCCAGAAACAACAAATTGAATTTGACTGTTTTTAGCGATTTCATCATACATTTCAAAATTAGGTCCTGTCAAAGTTCCATCTTTAGAAATATCTGTTGCTACAATATAGCCAACACCAATAGATTCCAAATATTGAATAAATTCAATATAAGGCATTTGACTTGTTTCTAACCATCCTGCTGTAGAAACAAAACCATTTTTAACATCTACACCGACAACTATTTTCTCACTACCATATTGTCTTAATACTTCTTTTAAAAATTTGGGGTCTTTTAAAGCTGCCGTTCCTAAAATAACACGATCAATTCCTACTTCATCTAAATAGAGTTGAACTGTTTTTAAATCACGGATTCCTCCACCAAGTTCTATTTTCATTTTTGTGCTATTTCTAATTTTTTTAATCGTTTCTAAATTTTTAGCAAAACCATCTTTAGCGCCATCTAAATCTACAACATGTAAATAAATAGCTCCTGCTTTTTCAAAAGTTTGAGCAAGTTCTTCTGGATGATCACTATAAACCGTTTTTTGATTATAATCTCCTTTAAATAAACGTACTGCTTGTCCATCTTTTAAATCTATTGCTGGAATAACTAACATTCGACCATCTCCTTAAACGCAAGTAATATTTTATGTCCAACCATTCCTGATTTTTCAGGATGGAATTGGCACCCAATGACATTTTTATTTTGCACTAAAGCTGTAACTTTAGTAGTTCCATAATCTGTATACGCTACAAGATTTTCATCTTTACAATGTGCCATATATGAATGTACAAAATAAACATCATCATTTTCATGTACATATTTCAAAATTGGTTGATGATTTGTTATATGTAATTGATTCCATCCCATATGAGGAATCTTTTCATCAATATCCATATAACGTACTGAACCTGGAATAAATCCTAGTCCTTTTGTTTCTTTTACTTCACACCCTTTTTCAAATAAAATTTGCATTCCTAAACAAATCCCAAGAATAGGAATTCCTGCCTCTTTTCGCTCTGTTAAAATATCAACTAAATGATACTTTTCTAAATTTTTCATTGCAGTAGGAAAAGTTCCTACTCCAGGTAAAACAACTCCCTTAGCTTCTTTAATAACTTTTTCATCTCTAGAAACAACAGCTTCAAGTCCAATTCTTTTAAAAGCACCGACAACACTTTTTAAATTTCCTACATTGTAATCAATAATAACAATCATTTATAAAACTCCTTTTGAAGAAACGATCTTATCTTTATTTTTTTCATCAATGCGTACCGCCTCTTTTAAAGCTCTTCCAAAAGCTTTAAAACATGCTTCGATTACATGATGAACATTATTTCCATAAGCCTCATTTAAATGCAATGTTGCATTCATATTGTAAGCAACCGCTCTAAAAAATTCTTCTGTCATTTCACTTTCATAATTTCCTAAATTAACTTTAGGAATATCTACATTAAAAACAAGGAAACTTCTTCCTGAAATATCTAAATTGCATGTTACTAGTGCTTCATCCATAGGAATTGTAAAATGCCCATAACGTGTAATACCCTTTTTATCACCTAAAGCTTCTAAAATAATTTTACCTAAAGCAATTCCCATATCTTCAACGCTATGATGACTATCTACTTCTAAATCACCATGACAAATCATTTTGATATCCATTTCACTATGGAAAGCAAGCAAGGTCAACATATGATCAAAAAAACCAATCCCTGTTTGAATCTCTGCTTTCCCTGTACCATCTAAATTAATTTCTAAACTAATTTGTGTTTCATTTGTATTTCTTTCTAGTTTGGCTTCTCTCATGATTATTCCTCCTCAAAACGTACAGCAATACTATTTGCATGAGCATCTAAACCTTCACTTTTTGCGAAAGTTTGGACATCATCTTTAAATGTTTCTAAAACATCTTTTGGATAATAACTATAAGATGAATATTTAACGAAATCATAAACACCTAACGCTGAATAGAATTTAGCTGTTCCTCCTGTTGGTAAAACATGGTTTGTTCCTGACATATAATCACCTAGAGGTTCTGGTGAGTATTCTCCAAGGAAAATAGAACCTGCATTTTTAATATAAGGAAGTGTATTGACTGGGTTTTCAACTAAAACTTCTAAATGTTCTGGCGCTAAATAATTAGATACTTCAAAAGCTTCTTTTAAGTCTTTTACAAGAATTGCTCCTCCATAATTTTGAAGAGATTCTTCAATAATTTCTTTACGTGATAAATAAGCCATTTGTCTTTTGAGTTCAACATTGACTTTTTCAACAAGTTCTTTACTTGTTGTTACAAGCATTGCACTAGCAAGTTTATCATGTTCTGCTTGTGACATTAAATCAGCAGCAATATATTTAGGATTCGCATTTTCATCAGCAATAACTAAAACTTCGCTTGGACCTGCCACCATATCAATATCGACAACCCCATAGCTTAATTTTTTAGCTGTCGCAACAAAGATATTTCCTGGTCCTACGATTTTATCTACTTTTTCAATTGTTTCTGTTCCATTAGCGATAGCAGCAACCCCTTGTGCTCCACCAAATTTATAAATAGTATCAACACCTGATACTTTTGCAGCTGCAACAATAACAGGATTAACTTTGCCATCTGCTTTAACCGGTGTAATAATGACTAAATCTTTAACTCCAGCAAGTTTTGCAGGAATGGCATTCATTAAAACTGTTGAAGGATAGGCAGCTGTTCCACCTGGAACATATAAAGCAACTCTTTCAATTGGTCTTACCATTTGTCCCATGATCACTCCGTTATCTTTATATAATGACCATGATTTATCAATTTGATTTTTATGGAATTCTGTAATTTGTTGTTTTGTTCTTTCAAGGATTCTTATGTAATCTTGATCCACTTGTTTTAAAGCTTCTTCTTTTTCTTGATTTGAAACAACGAAATCATTTTCATCTTTAATTTGATAACCATCAAATTTTCGACAATAGTTGATCAAGGCTTGATTTCCATTTTTTCTAATATCATTAATAATATCATTTACGGCATTATTAACTTCTATCGAAATTTCTTCTTTTCGATTATTTAATTTTTGTGCAATTTCTTTTAAATTCCCATCATATTCAATTACTTTAAGCATCTTAATTTCCCCCTATTACTTTTTCTAATTGATTTACAATATTCATAATTTCATCCTTCTTAAATTTAAAAGCTACCTTATTAACAATCATTCTTGTTGAAATATCACTTACTTTTTCAATTACTTCTAGACCATTTGCTTTAAGAGTTGAACCTGTTTCAACAATATCAACGATTGCATCAGAAATTCCTGTCACTGGTCCTAGTTCAACAGAACCTTCTAATTTAATAATTTCCACATCTTCTTGTTTAGAAGCAAAATATTTCTTCGCAACATTTGTATATTTGCTGGCAATCTTTTTACGACGATTAAATACTTTATTTCGATATTCTGGATAAGCAGCTACTGCGAAATAACATTTTCCTATTTCCAGATCAAGAAGTTCATAGTAATCTTCAAAATCTACATCATCCAACGTATCCTTTCCTACAAAACCAATATCAACAATCCCATGTTCCAAAAATGTAACAACATCATTGGGTTTACCAAAAATCATTGAAATTCCATCTTTTGTTTCAATTAATAATTCTCGATCTTTATTAAAAATAGGATCCATATCAAAACCTGCTTCTGCAAGCAGTTTACATACTTGTTTTTCGATTCTTCCTTTAGTAATAGCTATTTTAATCATGTTACTCTCCCTCTTTTTCAATGGCTTTTAAAATATGATTCATATGAAAGCAGAACCCAACAGCTGTTTTATCAACATTAAATCTAGGAAGCAAATCATCATAACGTCCTCCTGATAAAATTGGATTTGCACTTTGATCACTATATCCTTTAATCATAAAGCCTGTATAATATTTCATGGTTGGAACCATTCCTAAATCAAAAATAATTCCTTCTTTACTATCTAATGATTCATAAAGATCTTTTAATTCTTGTAATGCCCCTAACAAAACAGAATCTTGACATTTATCCATCATTTGATGAAGTAAATCAATATTTCCAAAACATGTTGGTAAAGATAACAGCAATTGATTCAAGCTTTCTTCAAAATCATTTTTAGAAACAAAACGTTTCATTTCACTAATATCTCTTAATCTTAAAATATCTTCTAATTCATTTCTTTGATTTCCCACCAATTCTAATAAACGATTATAGAATTTAGCAGAGCCCAATTCTAAAAGAATATTTTTTAATGAAATTCCTGGTAAAGATTCTTGAATCATTGTCATAACTTCCTTATCTCCTTGAAGTCCTGGCTTATTCATTAATTCTACACCACCTTGAAAAAACTCACTGCTTCTTCCTTTATGCATTGTTTCTTTACGATACACTTTTCCAAAATAACTGTAACGCGCTTCCCCTTCATTTGCACTATTAGCATATAATCTAGCTAGTGGTATTGTAAAATCTAAACGCATGGCAACGTTTTTACCTTCGTGATTGATATATTGAAACATCTTATCAACCGTAAAACCACAATCCAATTTTGTATATAAATCAACATATTCAAATGATGGCATCAACACTTCATTGTACCCATGATTTGAAAAAACATGTCGTAAATGATTTTCAATTTCCCTTAATTTTTCTACATTTGTAATAATTGCATCTATGCTTTCTTCAGGTATCAAATATTTAAACTCTTCCATAAAAATCCCCCTTATTACTAAAAAAACGAGTCATCTAATGACTCGTTTCAACATCATTAGATACAGCTTAATTGTGATAGACAAAATGGGCTGTATCATAAATGATATAACCCTACTTTTTCCAATGATGGTGATGTAATTGTGTGTTATTTAGTATTTTCATAGTAATCACCTCTTGTTGTGCTTTATTCTAGCATAGATTGTATACAAAGAAAAGATAATTATGTATTTTTATGAAATATTTTATACTTTAAACACTTTATTGTATACAAATCATAAGTTGTAATTTTTTATTTTTTGATAATGATTGTATACAATTTTTATCGTGATAAAACACGTTGTGTAGTATTTTTATTATCACGATAACTTATTTATATGATAATTTTTTCTTAATTTATTCATTTATTATTATTAAAGATGTATGATAGCCCTAGGAGGATATAACAATGGAATATATTGAAAGAGTATTAACAAACTTAAAAGCTAAAAATACTGATCAACCTGAATTTATCCAAGCCGTTGAAGAAGTATTAGAAAGCTTAGAACCAGTAATCAAAGCTCATCCTGAGTATGAAGATATGGCTATTTTAGAAAGATTAACTGAACCAGAAAGAACTTTAATGTTTAAAGTACCTTGGATGGATGATCAAGGTAAAGTTCAAGTAAACAGAGGATATCGTATTCAATTCTCTAGTGCTATTGGACCTTATAAAGGTGGTTTAAGATTCCACCCTTCTGTTAACCTTGGAATTATTAAATTCTTAGGATTCGAACAAATTTTCAAAAACTCATTAACAACACTTCCTATCGGTGGTGGTAAAGGTGGCTCTGATTTCGACCCACAAGGTAAATCAGATGCTGAAGTTATGAGATTCTGTCAATCATTCATGACTGAATTATATCGTCACATTGGACCTAGCGTTGACGTACCTGCTGGAGATATCGGTGTTGGTGGTAGAGAAATCGGATATTTATTTGGACAATACAAACGTATTAAAGATGCTTATGAAAACGGTGTTTTAACTGGTAAAGGTATGACTTATGGTGGTTCATTAATTAGACCAGAAGCTACTGGATTTGGTGCTGTATACTATGGTAAAGAAGTATTAGCTCATTTCAACGATACTTATGAAGGAAAAACAATTGCTGTTTCTGGATATGGTAACGTTGCTTGGGGTGTATGTATCAAAGCTAAAGAATATGGAGCAAAAGTTGTTTCTATTTCTGGTAGAGATGGATACGTTTATGATCCTGATGGAATCAATACTGATGAAAAAATTGATTTCTTATTAAAAATTCGTTCATCAAATGATGTTAAATTAAAAGACTATGCTGAAAAATTCGGATGCGAATTCCATCCTGGTGAAAAACCATGGGGATTAAAAGTAGATATGGCTTTCCCTTGCGCTACTCAAAATGAAATTGGTGAAGAAGAAGCTAAACAATTGATCGCTAATGGATGTAAATACATCATCGAAGGTGCTAACATGCCAAGTACACCTGAAGCAATTGCTTACTTTACAGCAAATGGTGGTACTTTAGGACCTGCAAAAGCTGCTAACGCTGGTGGTGTTGCTGTTTCAGCATTAGAAATGTCTCAAAACTCTATGAGATATAACTGGACAAGTGAAGAAGTTGATGAAAAATTGCATAATATCATGAAATCAATTTTCAACAACTCTGTTGCTGCTGCTGAAAAATATGGATTAGGATTTGACTTAATCAAAGGTGCTAATATTGCTGGTTTTGAAAAAGTAGTAGAAGCTATGATTTCTCAAGGAATCTATTAATAAACAAAAAAATGGACAGGAGATTAAATCTCTTGTCCATTTTTATATTGATTAAATTTTTTATCTAATTCTTCATAAAATGATGTAGCGTTTATTAAATAAATATTTTTTGTATGATTATTAAATTGTAATTCAATTCGATGTTTTGAGTTAAGTGAATATGCTGTTAAATCCTTAAATTCAATCATTTGAGGCATAAAACCGATTCCCTTAAAGAAATATACTAATAAACCATCTTCAAAAACAGAAGCGTTAAAACGTATTAATAAAGTAGGAAGTACCCCTAACGCTAGTAATAAAACAACCACTAATTTCATTCGATCATAGCGAAAATAAATTCCACTAAACGCACATAAAATAACCAAAATAATTGAAATAACGACCATTCTTAAATCTTTATATTTAAACATAACTTTTCTCCTTTAAAGATAAAAAAATGGTGGTTCCGGGCGGAATCGAACCACCGACACGAGGATTTTCAGT